>JABDQM010000193.1 GCA_013042315.1 Flavobacteriaceae bacterium
AGGCTCTTTAAAATAACGGACTTAGGCTTCTGATATTGCGGCTATTCCGGGTAAGGTCTTACCCTCTAAACTCTCGAGCATAGCGCCGCCACCTGTGGAAACATAGCTCACTTTGTCTTCGAAACCAAATTGTTTTACAGCAGCAACGGAATCGCCACCTCCTACGAGTGAAAAGGCTCCGTTTTTGGTTGCTTCTTCAATAAAATGACCTACTGCAATAGTGCCTTTGGCAAAATTGTCCATCTCAAAAACACCTACCGGCCCATTCCACAGAATCGTTTTTGAGGCTAAAATCACCTCCTTGAAAATTTTTAATGTTTCCGGACCCGCATCTAATCCCTGCCAGTTATCAGGAATACTGTCTACTGCGACCGTTTGAGTCTGCGCATCATTACTGAAGCTGTCTGCAGCAAGAACATCAACCGGAAGATGAACTTCAACACCTTCTTTTTTGGCCTTCTCCAGAATCTCAAGGGCCAGCTGCATCTTATCATCTTCGCAAATAGAAGCCCCAACTTTTCCGCCCATCGCCTTGACGAATGTATAGGTCATACCCCCTCCTATAATGAGGTGATCTACTTTGCCGAGGATATTTTCAATTATGGTGATCTTGGATGAAACTTTTGCTCCACCAAGGATAGCGGTTATGGGCTTCTCCCCAGTCCGCATTACTTTTTCTATAGCTTCTATTTCTTTAGCCAGCAGATACCCAAAACATTTGTTTTCCGGAAAAAATTTTGCGACGATGGTAGTTGAAGCATGGGCCCGGTGAGCGGTGCCGAAGGCGTCATTTACGTAAATATCACCAAGGCGGGATAGGGCTTCGGCAAAATTTTCATCTCCTTGTTCCTCCTCTGCGTGGAACCTGAGGTTTTCAAGTAAGAGAATTTCGCCGTTTTCAAGTTCCTTTGCAGCCTCTTCTGCTTTCTCCCCAACACAATCATCTACAAACTTCACCTCCACACCAATGATTTCACTTACCGTTTCACAAATGTGTTTTAAAGACAGATCCTCATTGACCTTCCCTTTGGGTCTTCCCAGATGGCTCATTAAAATCGCACTGCCCCCGTCCTCTAAAATCTTAAGCACGGTGGGTTTTGCAGCTTCAATCCTATTGGTATCGGTTACCTCGAAATCACTGTTCAGAGGAACATTAAAATCGACACGGATCAGGGCCTTTTTATTAGAAAAATCAATATCGTCTATCGTTTTCATCTTTCGGTGGGTTTAAAGAAGCACAAATGTAAAGAATAAAAGAACTCAGCAAAAGTTGAGGGTGTTATTAAACCTCTACATCAGAGCATTAATCTGTATCTTTGACATTATGTTGTTTAAAGAGATTTTAGGCCTTACTCATATAAAAAAACACCTTACCCACAGTGCAGATTCGGGACGTATTCCTCACGCGCAACTCTTTGTTGGTCCCGAGGGATCGGGCGCTCTACCCGTTGCTCTTGCTTACGCCCAATACGTTTTATGTGCCAACTCATCAGGAGAGAACAACAGCGGAAATGAGGCTTGCAACATCAAATGCAAATCCTTTTCACACCCTGATCTCCATTTTGCTTTTCCAGTTTCCAACACAGACAGTGTTAAAAGTCATGCCGTAAGCGATAACTTCCTCACGGAGTGGAGGCGATTCCTAAAAGAAGATCCCTACGGGAGCCTTTTTGATTGGTACAGGTACATTGGTATTGAAAAAAAGCAAGGTCAGATTGGTGTTGATGAAGCCATGGATATTGTTAAAAAACTCTCTTTAAAGTCTTACGAAGGAGGGCACAAGGTAATGATCATCTGGATGGCCGAGCGGATGAATATTTCGGCGGCAAATAAGTTGTTGAAACTGCTTGAAGAGCCGCCAAATAAGACTATTTTTCTGTTAGTTGCAGAGGATGAAGAGCAAATCCTGCAAACAATTCGTTCACGCTGTCAATTGTTGCATTTTCCTCCTTTACCCGAACAGGCTATTGCCCAGGCATTGGTGGAACGAGGTGTGCCGCGTGAAGAAGCTAGCCATTTGGCCCATGAATCCAATGGAAATTTCAACAAGGCCCTGGAGCTCATGAACAAGGATTCTGAGGAATTGATCTTTGAGAGATGGTTTGTTCAATGGGTCCGGAGTGCATTTCAGGCCAAAGGAAAGAAAGGCGCTATCCACGAGCTGATCCTTTGGAGCGAGGAAGTCGCAAAAACGGGTCGCGAAACACAGAAAAACTTCCTGAAGTATTGTATGGCTGTTTTTAGGCAGGCAATGTTGGTCAATTACCAGGCTGATTCACTCGCCTATATGAAGATCAGGGTAGACGGATTTCAGTTTGATAAATTCGCCGGCTTTGTGCACGAAAACAACGTGCTAAAAATTATGGAGGAACTCGAGGAGGCCATTTACCACGTGGAACGCAATGGGAACTCGAAGATTATATTAACCGACCTTTCAATAAAACTGACCCGATTATTACACAAATCAGCCGCCTGATGAATAACTCAATAAACTATTTCTTTATATGGATACTGTAATTCAGAATGCAGCAGTTCTGCTCCTCTTGCTTTTTGTGGTCATCACATTTTTACAAAGTGGAATCGACAAGGTGGTTGATTGGAAAGGCAACCTCGCTTGGTTGAAAGGACATTTTTCAAAATCTCCTTTACGCAATGTAGTGCCACTTCTCCTTTTTGTGATCACTTGTATGGAACTTATTGCTGGCTCCATATGTTCGATCGGTTTTATGCAGATATTGTACTCCGGGAAATTTGTCTACGCCGAAGCGGGAGCCATAATCGCATGCCTGTCTCTGCTGATGCTCTTGTTCGGACAACGCATTGCTAAAGACTACGAAGGGGCAAAAACCATCGTCATCTATTTTATTCCCGCGATAATTCTAGTGGTGTTACTGCAAGCAAGCTGATTTACTCCTCCTTTTCCTCGTTAAGGACTTTAAGAATTTCATCTGTAAGATCCTTGGATTCTGCTCCAAAAAGAACACTTCCACCTTCTCCTCCCCCGAGAATATAGGTGTAGCCATTAGCTTTACCGAAGGCCGTTATCTCGCGCTTTACTTTTTGCA
>JABDQM010000196.1 GCA_013042315.1 Flavobacteriaceae bacterium
ATTGTCTATTCTTTGAATTAAAACAAACCAGAAATTGTTAAATTCTCCCAGGCATAGCTTATCGCAGCCTCAATTCCATTAGCGAATATTTTGTAACTTTAGTAAGGTTACATATGTCATAGTGAATTACTTGTTGTATACCTATCTTACAATGAAAATATCATGGCAATTCGCAATCTCTTATATCTGCTTATATTCCTTTGCTGCACGCCAATTTTAGCCATTCAACAAAAGGATACATTGCCGGTCCAAAACGGGGAGAGGGACTCACTCAAAATTCAGCAATTAAAGAGCACCTATACGGAGCAGGAAAACTGGGAGGGACTCATTGAATTGTATTACGGTGCTGCCAACGAATTATTTGGCGAGAGAGAATTTCAAGCTGCCCTGGAACAATACCTGAAAGTGGACTCTATAGCACAATTACATAAAATTGTAAATAAGGCAACCATTAGAAGTATTGTAAAACGCTCGGAAATTTCACGGACAGCTTTTACTCATCAAAGCTCAGACTACGCCCATTTATTGCTTGAGGAAGCTCTTGCTAATGCCAGAGAAATCAATGATCAGGAGAGTATCCATTATATTTATTTATACCTGGCCGACACCTCCGGATTAAAGGGGGAATATGAAAAAGCAAAGGAATATATAGATCTCGCCCTAGAATATTTTCTGGCCCATGACAAGAGAGAGTATGAACCATATATTGCCCGGCTCTATATGATCAGTACAGCGTATTACAAAGTGAATGACAGGATTGATAAGGCTCAGGAAGCCTACTTAAAGGGAATTGCATACACCAGAGAGAAAGAGAATAAATTAGAATTGGCGAAACTATTGTACTACTATGGTCATTTTCAAGGGGGTTATTTAGGGGGCTGTAAAGATGCAATGGTAAGCCTGTTAGAATCAAAAAGCATTTATGACTCCTTAAATCTAACAGACACCTATAACTATGAACGTCTCAATCGTGATCTGGCTGATTGTTATTTAGAAGATAGCAACTATCAAAAAGCCAGTGAGCATTACCGGATTGCCTATGATCTCAAATCCAGTTTATCAAAAAAAGCGAATAGAGAAGTCTCTCGCAGGGTAGAGGCACAGTATCAAACCGAGAAAAAAGAACAACAGATCGCTCTGCTCAATGCCGAAAAAGAACTTATTGAGCAGCAGAAAGTCAATCAGCGTAATTTGCTGCTGGGAGGGATTGGGGTCACTTCTTTAATAGGCGTATTTCTTTTTTTTCAGTACCAGAACCGGCAAAAGACTAATAAAAAACTGCAGGAGTTAGATCGACTTAAATCTAACTTCTTTGCCAATATCTCCCATGAATTCAGAACGCCCCTCACTTTAATCTCCGGTCCGGTAGAGCAACGTATCAATTCAGGGGAACTGTCCAAAACAGACCGCCGTGATTTTGAGATGATACAGCGTAATTCTAATCGTCTCCTCAACCTGGTTAATCAATTACTTGATTTGTCCAAACTGGAGGCAGGAAAATACCAGCTTAGGGCTGGCCGGGGCAATCTCAGCCGTTTACTCCGCGCTCAGGGAGAGGCTTTTCAGTTTTTAGCTACTGAAAAAGAAATTGACTATCAGATTGAAATTAGTGAGCTGGAAGATGCTTGGTTTGACAAGGACATTATTGAAAAGATCACGACTAACCTTTTATCCAATGCTATAAAATACTGTGATCATGGCGGGTATATCAGGTATAATGCCCATCGGGAAAATGATAAAGTTTCCATCACTATAACTAATTCCTCAAGTACCCTAAATACAGAGGTCATTGAAAAAGCATTTAACCGTTTTTATCAGCAAGACCCTCAAAATGAGGGTGTTGGTATAGGCCTGTCATTGGTTGAGGAACTGGTACAGGCAAACGGAGGATCGGTTAGTGTAAATCCGAAGTTGGAAAATGTTATAGAATTTATTGTCATGCTGCCCATAAACAAATCGGCCTTTAAACCGCATCAACTCGTAAATGAACCTGTACATAGTCCTTCTGTTGCACCCGATATCTTAAGTAGCACTGAACCACAAGGAGAATGGGAAGACCCGGAAGAATTCTTCGAAAAAGAGGAAAGGGATATCCTTCTCCTGGTGGAAGACCATCCGGAGGTAAGGGATTTATTGAAAAACCAATTCTCCAAAAAATATAAAATCGTCGAAGCTACCAATGGCAAGGAGGGGGTAAAACAAGCCATGGAATGGGTCCCCGACCTGATTATTTCGGATATAATGATGCCTGAAATGGACGGCCTGGAATTATCAAAAATCCTTAAGACCGATGAACGAACCAGCCATATCCCTATCATCCTTCTTACCGCAAGGGCAGGTGAAGAAGATCAGTATAAGGGTCTGACAACAGGCGCTGATGCCTATGTCACAAAACCATTTAAGTCAAAATTGCTTCAGACCCGGGTTCAAAACCTCATTGAATCGCGTAAGACTCTGCGCGATCGCTACAGTCAGGAGGTAATTTTAAAACCCAAGGATATTGCCATAACTAATCTGGATGAGATTTTCCTTGAGCGGGTTCAGGAGGTCCTGGACCTCAAGCTCACCGAGTCGGCTTTCAGTACACAGGAATTCGCTGAGGCCGTAGGGATGAGTCGGATGCAACTTCACAGGAAGTTAAAGGCACTTACCGGGCTGTCGGCTTCGGAGTTCGTTCGCTCACAGCGATTAAAACTGGCTGCCTCCCTGTTACAAAAAAGTGACGCCAACATTTCGGAGATCGGATATCAGGTTGGCTTTAACGACCCCTCCTATTTCACCAAGTGTTTCAGGGAAGCCTATGGGGTATCTCCTTCTGCCTTCAGCAAAAACAAGCCTTCTTAATCCCTTTTAAACAAGGACTTCACAGAGATGTTACATGTTTCACAGGCTTTGATACATCTGTCATAGCCTATACCTGCCTATGCACTTATGTTTGTTTCAGAAAATTGAAATGAATTCAATTCTAGCAACTGATTAATCTAAATCGCTTCATGTCTCCATGAAGAAAAAAAGATATGAAGGTGAACTTAAAAATTTACCCGGATTTGAGATCTATTTAAACATCAATCATCTCAAACAGGGGGAGTATAAGCTAAAGATTATCAACAATAACAAGGTTGTTAAGAGTATAAACTTTAAAAAGAATAACTGATTGTCTCATTAAACTCAAATTATAATGAAAGCAGCTGCACATTTTTTCCTGTTTACCATTATTTGCCTGATAGCAATTCCCGCACAGGCCCAGATCTCTAACACACCAATTAGAAGGCCGAATATTAACACAGGAGTTTCGTCTCCTGTTGCACTTCCAGATTCCTATGATGAGATCATTCGTGATCTCAACAACGGCAAATGTTACAGCATTGCCCTTAACTCCCTACAGTTAAATCCAACCAGTTCAGCCAAAACAAACCACAATGCGGAGCTGAGATACGGCATTGGAGCCATAAAGAAAGATGGTAATAATCTGATAGCAACCATTAACATAGAAGCTGGCGTAAACGAAAATGGTTCCAGGCGCGTCCTTCGAACCACTGTAAAACTTAGGAAATCGCGTAGTGGAATAACCCTGGATATAAGGAATGGTCAGTATTATCATTTAATACATCAGCTACAATTGGTAAAGAAGAAAAACGGCTACTACCTCTCTGCGGAAAGAGACGAGGCAGGAGAAACGGTCTCCTTTACCCTGGCCATTTTCAAAACAACATGTCTCATTTAAATCAATCAAAATGAAAAACACTATAAAAATTACCTGGTTATTATTATTGCTCCTTGCGGTAGGATTCAATGTAGAAGCGCAATTACTTAAAAAGATAAAAAAAAGTGCAGAAGAAGCTGCCAAGGAAACTATCCTCAGGAAAGTTGAGGAAAAATCGGCGGAAGAGACCGAAAAAGCCATGGACAGTATCCTCGAAGCACCTGGGAAGAAAGGCAGGAAGAAAAATGGCAAGACAGGTCAACCCACAGATGAAAACGGGGAGATATATGAAGAGGAATGGGAAGATAACGAGAACACGTCTGACGGATCAGATCCTGAAGCTTTGTACATCTACAGCAAATTTGATTTCGTACCCGGGGATAAACTCATATTCTTTGATGACCTCTCCAGAGAATTTGTCGGGGATTTTCCTTCCCAATGGAATACAAATGGTTCCGGGGAAGTGGTAGCTACTGATGAAGGTCAAAAGAAATGGCTCGAAATCAAACCTGGATACGGAATAACGTACATCCCGGATGTGCCAGATCTTCCAGAAGATTATACCGTTGAATTTGATATGTTGGCCCTGGGACTCGACAGGCAAACGGCTTCAACGGCAGTGCTTAAGGTAGGCGTTTCGAATACTAAATCCTTTAAGTGGGGGAAATTTGCAAATGTGGATATCCCATTTTGTCAGTACGCCCCTGTAGGCTTCTTTGTACGCAATGGAGGGGAGATCAACAATAGCATACAAGGTGATATCCGTGAGAAAGTATTGGGACAGCCCCATATTTCTATTGCAGTTAACAAACAGCGTTTCCGTTTATGGGTAGATGAGAAGAAGGTGGTAGACATTCCCCGGATGATTC
The DNA here is from genome assembly GCA_013042315.1 of Flavobacteriaceae bacterium. Lineage (GTDB taxonomy): Bacteria > Bacteroidota > Bacteroidia > Flavobacteriales > Flavobacteriaceae > Muriicola. Next base: position 4,573 of record JABDQM010000196.1, read on the forward strand.
CTGAAGGCAGTAAGCCAGTTGCCGTCAAATTCGAATTGCACCAATTTAAGGACGGTAAAGAACGACTTTTTATATCCAATCTGAAGGTGGCGGAGGGCGGACAAGACCTTCGTAGACAACTCATTGAGGAAGGAACTATTTCTACTAATGCCATTTTGTTCGAATCAGGATCTGCTACGCTGCTACCTGTTTCCATGGGTGTTATCAGACAAATTTCTCAGGTACTCAATAGCGATGAAACCTTGACTTTAAACATCATAGGTCATACCGATGCCGATGGAGCAGAAGAAGACAACTTAACCCTTTCAGAAGAACGGGCATGGGCAGTTAAAAACGCTTTGATTTCGGTCTATGCAATTGAAGAAAACAGATTAATGATCGAAGGGCGCGGGGCATCAGAGCCCGTTGCTGAAAATACTACTCTGGAAGGTAAAGCCCGGAATAGACGGGTGGAATTTGTGAAAATGTAATAACCATAATACCTGGAACAATGAAAAATATCTTAACACTAGTATTGCTATTTGCTTTACTCCCGAAATTATCCGCGAACACAGAAAATCTGTCAACTGTTGGTGATGGCATCCTAATAAAAGCCATCCATGTAACCAAATTTCCTTACGGTAGAAATGGAAAAACGTTCGACAAAAATGGTTTTCCGGATCTCTATGCGAGGCTCTATGTAAATTGGAAAAAAGACGGGAAATCCAATGTAAGTAAGGACTGTAAGAAAGGGCGCATTCCTATTTTGGCAGGTGGAAAAATGCCTTATCGTATTGAACAGAATACTCTATATCATTTACAGCTCTTTGACCACGATAGTGATAGAGGCGTGAGAAGCAATCGGGATGAGGAAGTATCGAGCAAAATTCAAATAACCTGGCGTGGTCTTATTTCCAAGTTCGGCAAGAAAAACACTTACTTAATTAAAGACCCCAGGTATAGTGATGTGGCATTTTTACTTATGGTAGAGCATGTAGGCACTACCACTGCCTCAGGAAATAAGGCCTACGTTAAATATGTAAAACCGATTGACCAATACAATGTACCTCCAAAAAACAAGGTAAAAGAAGGTTGTGGGCCGGTAGCTGCCGCAATGCTAATGGGGTATTGGCAAACTGAGCACGGGTACAAAATAATGAATCCAGCCGATAGGTTCAATGGAACTGAGCATCCCACAAAAACCATTTTAGATTTCAGGAAAAAATCAGACACCAAGGCCTGGGGTAATCAGCCGGAAAGTGCCACAAGAAAAATGAAAATGTTAGACGCCCTCCAGTCCTATGTAAAAGCAGCCAACCAACGTACCCCATCTAGTAAGCCAAAATTAAAGGCAGATATGATGTGGAGCATAAAAAGGTGGTCGGAGAGAAGATCAAGACTAAAGAAAGAGCTACGAGAAGGCAGTCCAGTAATCTTACTCCTTAAAAAAACCCCTCCCTGTTTGAAAGGCAAATGGGTGAACTCTACCAAAGTAGTAGCAGACCATTACATCGTTGCCGTAGGTTTTGACGAAGCCAAAAAGGAATATTATGTGATGCCCGGTTGGAAAGAAAAGAAGAAATCGACCAGTACTGGCCCGGAAGTACATACTCGTGAAAATGAGGCACATTGTAAATGTAGCTATAGCGAAATAGCCAACTCAGATCCAAGTCTGATCTGGATTAAACGATAGAAATCCATTAAATAAAAAGAATCATGAAAAAATTACTTATGATAATCGCACTGGCAATAGCTTTAAACGGTCAGTCGCAGTACAAGGTGAACACTAAAGTTCAGAACAAAGCAAATTCCAACGTTCTCAATAACAGCACCAAGACCGGAGTTCTTACGGCTACTTCCAAGCATAAAATGAAGGCTCTTTCAAAAATTGATAAGAAAAGGAAAAAGCCTTTGGCCAATAATGTCACGAAAGAATTCGAAAACAAAATAGCGGCAAATTACAAGCCAAAAGCCGGAAAACTTCATCGTACCGTCTCGGCACAGCGTCCTTACTATAATGATGCATATATTGAATACCCTTATGGCAAATATGAGCCTTATAAAAGAACTATTGAACTGGGGGCTTTACTCTATGAGGACCTTCTAGTAAAATTCAAAGTGCGTCAGGGAAAAAATTACCTGGTCAGGTTGCGATTTAAGATAGAGGATTATACAGTTGAAGGAACCAACGATGTTTCGAGGGCAGGGCTATATGCAAGTCTCGGGGAAACCTGGCATTCGCATAATATTACTATGAGAAATTCCAAATTAGTACCTGCGGACTATTCCTTTGACCTTATTGTACGGGCAGAGACCACAGGTTGGATCCAAATACCTTATTATCATGGCGTAGAAAGAGGAACCTGGAATTCTGTTTTCCCATGGAAATTTAAATCGGTCACAATTAGCGAATTATAATATAATCAGTCACATGGAAAAACAGGCCAAGATAATTGGCCTATGTAGCTAAAATAGGCTTTCAAATCAATACAGGTAGATGTAATTTACTCCTATAATATAGTATAGTCTATCGCCGTATTTTCTGCTCGAGAGAGCACTCATAACAGCAATAACACCAAATCTTGCAAAAGAAAATATTGAATAAATGAACATTAAAATTCGGACATGAAAAAGTATTTCTTATTTGTAATTCTCAGTCTGATCGGAATTGGACAGTTGTTCTCCCAAAGAGCAGATCTGAGCCTGGAATTGTCGGTCAATGAGAATCTCGTAGCAATTGGTGAAACCGTCATATTTACAATCGATCTGACAAACGATGGACCCGATGAGACAACAGGAATTAGAATCCGCAATAGCCTGCCTTCTGCTTTTGAGTTTGAACGAGCTTCTTCCAATTTAGGGGTTTTTGCAGCTGTAGATGGCATCTGGATTATTGGTGGTCTTCCTTCGGGCGGTACTGCCCAACTACAGCTTTATGCCAAAGCGCTACAGGAAGGCAACCATATAAATTTAGCCGAAGTCATAACTAGTGACATACTAGACATTGACAGTAGTCCGGGTAATGGGGTGGACACAGATGGAGATGGTAATGCATTGGACGATCCCGGGGATGAAGATGATGGTGACGGACAATTAGTCATTGTCTCCGGAGGAAGTACTACTAGTGGAAGCCCTCCAACAGGCGGCACTGCATCAGGGCGTGGTGATTGTTTGGCCCCTATGGATGCATTGAGTACCATGACTCCCAATCCTGCAGCCATAGATGGGACTTTTAAGTTTGATTACAAAATCAAAGCTTTAATGAATTTTGAAATGGCAGATACCGAGGGGTTTAGTCCAGAGTATTTTCGTGGCAATCCCAATGAATTTATTATGGAATACTATGTAAATTCTGCCGATGGCTCTATCCTTTTCCCGGGTGGCGAAATGGGTTTCTTTAATACCAATTTTAAGGATTTCAGTGCTTTTGGCGAAATACATGCTGCCATCTGGCGTCCTAACGGACAAATGGTAGTATATGGGATTGATGCCCGAAATGGTACAAAACAGGCAATTACCAGAGAAAGCATACAGACCGCTGAAGGCCGTTACCAGAACGATTTCCTACAGATACAACGGTTTATCAGCTCTTCTTTGGAATGGGGTGAGTGGAGGGAACCTCTTCCCGCCCGCATTGATTGGAGCGGCGATGTAATTGGCTACAAAGCCGATTTGATAGAAGCACAAACCGGATTGACGAATGTCTGGATCATATACTTCGATAAAGCTCCTACCCCAATAATAACCTCTGTCCCCATGATGGGATTTATGGTTGGCGTAATAAAAGACATCCAGGAACTGCAATGCAACCGTTTGGCGGTTTATACCAAAGTTCATATTGGCGGATATGATTCCGGTGATGCCATTGAGATGGAGCTAAAATGGATAAATCCCATGGGGATAACCTTCGACGGGTCTTTGTACAAACCTATAACGTTAGGGGGTGACTACGGTACCGCTGGTTTTGAAAAAATGGATGACTTTGAGAATAAATTGAGAAGAATCGAAATAAGTCTACAAATATTGAAACAGCAGAGAAAGAAATGCAGAAATGACAGGTGTTATGATCGGATCGACGCCCAATTAGAAGAATTGCAAAAACAAAAATCTGAAGTCATCTGTAAACAAATGGTAGAATTGGGGATGGAAGATTCTTTTGCGGAGTGTATGAGAAAAGAATTGGAGGGTTATTAGACATCAAAAACTACCAGGCATATGTCCATTTTAGTTAATTAGATGAACAATAACTAGCAGAAACTGATAATACTCGTTTTAACCTGGCCGAGGACCACGGGATGGATGCAACCATAAAGACCTTGTCGCTTATGAATGACAATGAACTGACCATCAAAGGAAATAAGGCAAGCCTCGATCTGGGAGTCTATACCAAGCCCCGAATCTTTTATATTTACGATAAGATCTATGTTAGCGTAACGGATATACAGACCCAAAGGACCTATCTCTTTGACAGCAGTGCCGTACCTTTTCCCAATTTCCCTGTCTATGTTGCGTCGCCAATAGACCTGTCCGATATAGACAACAACCGCAGCATTGAAATTGCAGCTAAGTTTGAGGAGAATTCTCTGATTGTTCATACCATCAATTGAAGGAATCGATTAGCTGTCAATCCAATATTTTCATTTTTTAAATACAACTATTTAGAGTATTTTTAATAGGTGCGAATTTAAGTGTTAGACCACTGCCCTAAGCTGGTTGTAAAATTCTACCAATGACACAGACCGTTTATGACCAAACGTTTAACTTAACTTTTGTAACCTGCTATTAAAAAAGTATGTATTTTAAAAGGGGCTACAATAAAAAATCAACAGCCAAATAAGCACTCAAATTGAGAGAGAAAAATGTCATTTAAAACCATCTAAATACTAGCCAAATAAACCAAGTGTAAATAAAAATTAAAAAAATGAAGCCCTCTCTAAAAGTAAGGATAGTCCTTTTACTCTTCGGAATCCTAATTATTAGCCCTGCCACTCAAGCACAAGAGAAAAGGTTAAAGCGACCCTCCAGCCGTGTTGGTATACTTAGTGTTGACACTTTTGTCAGGGAATCATTTGATCTGTACGATAAGGTATATGTGTATGACAATTATGCACGAGAAGGCAGACCTCTCGAAGACGATGATTACGAGGCCTTAATTGATTCGGTTGAAGATATGGAGCAGTTGCTGGCCAGCGCGCCAGATGCCGTAATGGATATCGATGGTGCAGGTGTTTTAAAGCAAGGAAAGGCAACACTGCAAATGAACCGTGCGAAAAAAGCCTTGAATTACAGCTTAAAAACTGCTAAAAAGTTGTTGTCAGAAAAAAGAGAAGAATCCGGCGAAACTGAATCGGATGATGATATTGCCGACAACGATTCCGGGAATGAAACCACCACTTCAAACAATGAAAGTGGTTCTTCTGACGGCGAAACCAAAGAGGCAAAAGAATTAGAAGTCTTTAGCAAATTTGACTACGTTCCTGGAGATAAACTGATGTTTTTTGAAGATTTTCAGAATGATTTTATAGGTGACTTTCCTTCCAAATGGAACACAAACGGTTCTGGTGAAGTAGTGACCCTGGGGGATTCAGATGAACGATGGCTGGAGCTCATATCTGGATATAATATTTTCTTTATCCCCGATGTTCCTGATTTGCCTGAAGAGTATACCATTGAATTTGACGTAATGTCTGTAGGCCTTACCAGAAAAACTTCGTCCACTGCAATTCTGCGAGTAGACCTGAGTGACAATAGCGGCTTTAAAGAAGGAGCCAATTTTGTACATGCGCAGATTCCATTTTGTCAGTACGCGCCAGTTGGGATAACGATGTCTAACCATATCAATAATAAACGTGAAATGTACAGTACGGTAAGGGCAGATCTGAGAGATGAGGTCCTCAACAGGCCACATATATCCATTGCTGTAAATAAAAGGAGATTTCGTCTGTGGGTCAACGAGGAAAAACATATAGACATCCCCAGAATTGTACCTGAGGGTGGTATAATTAGTAGCTTAAAATTCCATATGAATAATTTTAAGGACGGGGAAGAACGATTGTTCATCACTAACTTAAAGGTTGCAGAAGGAGGGTTAGACTTGAGGCGTACTCTTATTTCAGAAGGAGAAGTTTCAACCAACGGGATCCTTTTTGATGTGGGTTCTGCCAATATCCAGCCGCAGTCCATGGGGATTATCCGCCA
>JABDQM010000200.1 GCA_013042315.1 Flavobacteriaceae bacterium
CCGCTACAGCCTTTTATCGACTCCTCCATTGATCTTGCTGCTGAGGAATGGGATCATCTTAAACACCACAACTGGATCCTTCCTTCTCCTTTAGCTCTCGAAAAAAATCATTCAGGGGGCCGCCCATAATTTTCGGCAATTAAGCGTAAATTTGTGTCTTAAATAAAGCAAATGCTAGTACTACAGCACATAAGGGAAAACAAGGAACAGCTGGTTACAGCCCTAAAAAAACGAAACCTGGATGCAAAACCTTTGCTGGATAAGGTGTCTGACCTAGACGAAAAAAGAAGGGCTATTCAAACTGAGATGGATGGTAAACTTGCCCAATTGAATTCCATTTCCAAGGAAATTGGGATGTTGTTTAAATCGGGTAAACCTCAGGAAGCTAACGCCCTTAAAGAACAGACCACTCAAATTAAGGAAGATTCTAAAAAATTAGGGGAAGAACTCAATGAGGTAGTCTCAGAATTAGACCAGGCCCTCTACCTTATCCCCAACATTCCGAATGAATTGGTTCCTTCAGGAAGCTCTGAAGAAGACAATGAAGAAGTACTACGAGAAGGTGATATTCCCGATTTAGATACGGGGGCACTGCCCCACTGGGAGCTGGCAAAAAAATACGACATCATCGATTTCGAACTCGGTGTAAAAATCACGGGCGCGGGATTTCCAGTGTACAAAGGCAAGGGCGCTCGTCTTCAGCGTGCACTTATCTCCTATTTTCTCGATAAGAATACCGAAGCCGGCTACCGGGAAATGCAGGTACCTCACCTCGTCAATGCCACATCAGGTTTTGGAACAGGACAGCTGCCAGATAAGGAAGGCCAAATGTACCATGTTACTGCCGACGATTTATACCTTATTCCCACGGCTGAAGTACCTGTGACCAATATCCTTCGGGACACCATTTTACCCCTTAAGGACCTTCCTGTTTGCTATACCGGATACACTCCCTGTTTCAGAAGGGAAGCAGGAAGTTACGGATCTGATGTAAGGGGACTTAACCGTCTGCACCAGTTTGATAAAGTAGAAATTGTGAGGGTGGAAGAGCCGTCAAATTCCTACAAAGCATTGGATGGTATGGTTTCGCATATTCAAAATATACTCCGAGAACTGGAGTTACCTTACCGTATTCTTCGGCTTTGCGGAGGAGATCTGGGATTCACCTCAGCGCTTACCTACGATTTTGAAGTGTTTTCAACTGCACAGGACAAGTGGCTGGAGATCAGCTCCGTATCCAATTTTGAGACCTATCAGGCTAATCGGTTAAAGCTCAGGTACAAAGACAAAAATGGTAAGACTCAGTTAGCCCATACTCTAAACGGTAGTTCCTTGGCTCTTCCGAGGGTTTTAGCAGGAATCCTCGAAAATTACCAGACCAAAGACGGCATACAGGTGCCAAAAGTATTGATCCCCTATACCGGTTTTGAGCTTATAGATTAAGATTTCCTTGGTAGTTTTTTTTCTGTGATTAAGTTACCTTTGGGAAAGTCCCATGATGAAAGCTCTTATTTTTTGGTTGTGCTTTGTCACCGCTCTCCCAATGTTAAGTCAGGACGATTTCCTGGCAAAACAATATTTCAATGACGGAGAATACGAAAAAGCCCTTGTTTTTTATGAAAGGCTTGTCGCTCAGAATCCAAGAAGGATGGACTTTGCAGAGAATATGGTGCGCTGTTATCAGCAGCTCGAGGCCTACGATAAGGCAGAAGCCTTTCTTCTGAACAAAGTAGAATCCGGTAGCGCCTACCCTACTATTTATATTGAACTCGGATACAATTACCGCTTGCAGGAAAAGATCACGCAGGCCGGGGAATTCTACGACAAAGCCCTTAAAGCTATTGAAACCAACCCTAACTATGGATATGGCATTGGTGTAGGATTTCAGCGTTTTGCTCTGCTAGATTACGCCTTAAAAGCCTATGAAAGGGCTATGGAATTAAATCCAGAACTCGATTATTACTTCCAGATTGCCCTGATCTATGGCGAGCAGGGAAAGATAAAAAAAATGTTTGAAGCCTACGCAGAGCTCTTGGGTAATGGCAGGTCTACTCTGGGCAATGTCATTGGAAGAATTAGTTCTTTTATCACCGAAGATCCCAATAACGAAAACAACAGGCTACTCAGGGAGGTAGCGCTAAAAAAAGCGCAAAAAGAACCAGCTGTTTTGTGGAACGAATTATTGAGTTGGTTGTTCGTTCAGCAAAAGCAATACAAATACGCTTTCCTGCAGGAAAAAGCTATTTTTAAAAGAACAGGAGAGGCCTCCATAGAACGATTGGAAGCACTTGGTGACAATGCCCTGGAAAGCAAATCTCTTGAAATTGCAGTCGAGATATTCCGATATATCAATAAGAACAGTGTGGACCGGGTCACCCAACTCAACGCCCAATTAAACCTTCTGGATATTGAGCTGATGTCGGCTTCTGAAAAAGATTACACAGGTATCGAATCTAAGTACCGGGAGCTGGTTTCAGAATACGG
>JABDQM010000202.1 GCA_013042315.1 Flavobacteriaceae bacterium
ATTCCTAATGTGATATTAAATCGATATGTAGAGGGCTTTCTTATTGGCAAGGCTATTATAGACTTAAAAAGTAGGTTAATTATGTTTAAATAACCCCATTTTGTCCCGAATATTATATAAAACTGATATAATTCTAGAAAAAAGAAAGCTCGAATCTTATTAATTCTTGACATCTACTTCGCCTATCAGGGCATCATCTGGTGTTCTATATAATCTGGAGGTCTTTTATATTGTCCTTATTCATATATTCTTAAGCTGTATAATATTATTCATTAACTTGAAGAACCAACCGCCAACCATAACATCACATGATCAACTTCTTCCGAAAAATCCGCAAAAAACTTGCAGACGATAATCAGTTCTTCAAATACGCCAGATATGCTATTGGTGAGATTGTATTAGTGGTAGTTGGGATATTAATAGCCTTGCAGATCAATAATTGGAATGAACAAATCAAGACCCAAGAGAATGTACAAGGTCAATTGATTAACCTTATTGATGCGATCGAAAGTGATATAAAAACCTATGAAAATCTTTTGAGGCGAGAAGGATTTCGATTTCATGCTGTAAAATACTTATTAGGACTGGCTGAAGAAGAAATTCTCTTTTACAGTTATGACTACCATAAATTTCCAAAGAATCAATGGTCTTTTATGTGGGACAAACCAATTCCCGAAGAATATGACGAAGAATATATTAGAACTTGTTTATCTGTCTTAGATAATGGCCCAGCTGGGTCAATTATAAATAAATCAGCTATTAGTGAGTTTAATTCTACAGGATTGTTCTCTTCATTGAAAAATGCAGAACTCAAAAAGAAAATCAATGAATATTACATCTTTACTGATACTAGGTATATTGGTCGGTCTTGGGAATACAAACTTGATATATCTCTGCAAATAAGGGATTTGTTACTCGATCAATACCAAATAGATAGCAGAAGGGTAAGAGATGTGAAAGGCATTATAGAATTATTTAAAAATGATACTGTAATAACTTCAGAGCTCCACTTTTTACTAGATAACATATCCTGGAGCTGCCAGACATTTTTGAACAGTCGCCAAATGGCCGTGCAGGTATTGGAAGACATTAAGGCCGAGTTGAATCAATTAGATAATTGATTTTTCAATTATAACTTGAATCAAATTATTCCCTAGCTAGTGCGAGTGTCACGCTCGTGATCTCAAAACTGATGTGGAAGGAGAGAGAGATGAAATAAGAGGTACGAAGTTGGAAGTAATAGGTAAGAAGTCAGGTACTATGTTCATTGTCTTAATTTGTTTTTGTTTTTACGTGCAGTTTTGATCGACGCCACTATTATCGCTAAAAGTTCATTCGCCTCTTGTTTCAACAATATGATTTCTTTTTTACTCTTGCCTAAAACCTCTTGAAACAATTCTAACCAATAAATTGATTCGTCTGCTTCCTCTTCCACAATTTTTAGCTTGTTTATAAAATCTGCCGCCGACTTAGCCCGCTGAGAGGCTCTATAATTCGCTCCTACTGAACTTGAACATCTTATTAGCTGTCTTGCCCATGCATCATATTCCCGCGATTTAGGGATGTTTTTGCATAACTTCCAACAGTCAATTGCAAATTTTTTAGTTCTAAATTTCAGATCTTGCATTTCTTTTTTTTAATACCATATCCAAAAAATTCCATCGAAAATTCCACCTCCTACTTCGAAGCTCACACCTCTAACTTCACTTAACTTATCCAAGCCATCCTTCCCTATCCAGACTCCTGTATTGAATGGCTTCCAGAATATGTGTTGAGTTGATGTTTTCCTCCTTTCCGAGATCTGCAATAGTTCGGGCTACCTTCAGGATCCGGTCATAAGCTCTTGCTGATAATTTTAATCTCTCCATGGCCTGTTTCAACATTTTCATAGCTTCTTCTTCCAGTTCACAATATTTCCTAATTTGTTTGGAATTCATCTGAGCATTGTAGTGTACAGCAGTGTCATTGACAAATCTGATTGTCTGAATTTCACGAGCCGCCTCTACCCTTTTACGAATTTCTACACTTCCCTCTCCTTTTCGCTCTTCAGAAAGTTTTTCGAATGGCACCGGAGTCACTTCTATATGGATGTCAATCCTGTCGAGTAAGGGACCGGAAATCCTGCTCAGATACCTCTGTATTTCAGCCGGAGAGGAATTCATGTTATTGTCCGGATCATGGAAATACCCAGACGGACTGGGATTCATACTGGCCACTAGCATAAAGCTACTGGGATAGGTAATGGTAAATCGGGCCCTGGAGATAGTCACCTCCCTGTCCTCCAGGGGCTGTCTCAGTACTTCCAGTACACTGCGCTTAAATTCCGGCAATTCATCCAGGAACAACACCCCGTTATGGGAAAGGGAAATTTCACCAGGTTGCGGATAGCTGCCGCCACCCACCAGAGCTACATCACTTATAGTGTGATGAGGGCTTCGGAAGGGCCTTTGGTAGATTAAACCGGCACTGTTCACCTTCCCTACTACCGAATGGATTTTTGTCGTTTCCAGGGCTTCATTCAGGGTCATGGGTGGCAGAATGGAAGGCAAACGCTTGGCCAGCATTGTTTTTCCCGCTCCCGGCGGACCTATCATAATGATATTATGCCCTCCTGCAGCGGCGATTTCCATACATCGTTTGATACTCTCCTGCCCTTTGACATCAGAAAAATCAA
>JABDQM010000203.1 GCA_013042315.1 Flavobacteriaceae bacterium
CACCTGATCATTCCCCGAATCGGTCACCTTAGTAACGGCGTGTTTCATGCTTTCCGGACTCATAAATTGCCCTTTTTTCAAATTTACCGTTTTACCGGTTTTGGCTGCTGCAACTACAAGATCTGTCTGACGTACAAGAAATGCCGGGATTTGTAATATATCTACGTATTCAGCCGCCATTTCAGCATCAGAGACCTCATGTATATCTGTGACCGTGGGCACATCAAAAGTATCCGAAACTTTTTGAAGGATCTTTAATGCTTTCTCATCACCAATCCCCGTAAAGGAGTCGACCCGACTCCTGTTGGCCTTTTTAAAACTCCCCTTGAATACATAAGGGATCTTCAGTCGATCCGTCACTTTTACGATGTGCTCTGCGATGCGCAGGGCCATTTCCTCTCCTTCTATGGCACATGGTCCGGAAAGGAGAAAAAATTGCTTGCTTTCAATATGTTTTAGTCGTGGGATATTCGTAAGGTCCATTCCAAAATTTTCGTAAAGGTAGGAATTTGAGGAGACTTTATTGGGACTTGAATTTTACCCGAACTTCCTCAAAACCAGGAATGTAAAATTATTATAACTTTAAGCTTCGGTACCGAAAATAGGACTATCTTTGCCGGCTCAAAACAAAGAGATGTCTACTACCAAAAATATAGCAATTATTGCTCACGTCGACCACGGAAAGACTACCCTGGTTGATAAGATCTTACATTACTGTCAGTTATTTCGCGAGAATGAAAAGACTGGCGATCTTATCCTTGATAACAACGACCTGGAACGGGAAAGAGGGATCACTATCGTTTCCAAGAATGTGTCTGTTACCTATAAGGATACCAAGATCAATATCATTGATACTCCCGGTCACGCCGACTTTGGAGGGGAGGTAGAGCGCGTCTTGAACATGGCAGACGGGGTATTGCTTTTGGTGGATGCCTTCGAAGGACCGATGCCTCAAACACGATTTGTACTCCAAAAAGCATTGAGCCTGGGATTAAAACCCTGTGTGGTAATTAATAAGGTAGACAAGGAAAATTGTACGCCCGAAGAAGTGCATGAGAAGGTTTTCGATCTGATGTACGAACTGGGAGCTGAAGAGTGGCAATTAGATTTTCCAGTGGTTTATGGCTCTGCCAAACACAACTGGATGAGCGAAGACTGGAAAAAACCCACTGAAACCATAGAGCCCTTACTCGAAATGGTCCTGGAACATATTCCCGAATTTAAACCGGCAGAAGGTAATACCCAAATGCTGATCACCTCCCTTGATTATTCCTCTTTTACGGGTCGAATCGCAATCGGAAGGTTACAGCGAGGTAGTTTAAAAGAAGGGCAGCCCATTATTTTGGTCAAAAGGGATGGGAGTAAAGTAAAATCCAAGATCAAGGAGCTGTATACTTTTGAAGGCCTGGGAAAAATTAAGGTACAAGAGGTTGCAACAGGGGATATTTGTGCCCTGGTTGGACTAGAAGGTTTTGACATTGGTGATACCGTTGCAGATAGCGAGAATCCACAAGGATTAAAAACCATTGCTATAGACGAACCAACCATGAGCATGTTGTTCACTATTAACGACAGTCCATTTTTTGGACAGGATGGGAAGTTTGTGACTTCCAGGCATATCAAGGAACGCCTCGAAAAGGAACTCGAAAAGAACCTGGCATTAAGGGTGGAAGAAACCGATAGTGCCGATAAGTTTATGGTATTCGGAAGAGGTGTACTGCACCTGTCTGTGCTCATTGAGACGATGAGGAGGGAAGGATATGAAGTTCAGATCGGCCAGCCCCAGGTAATTATCAGGGATTTTGACGGAGTTAAATGTGAACCCGTTGAGCAGCTGACCATCGACCTTCCTGAAACTGTTTCAGGAAAGGCAGTGGAAATGGTCTCCGTTAGAAAAGGAGAGATGATAGGGATGGAAGCCAAAGGAGAGCGAATGGTCTGCGATTTTTTAATCCCTTCAAGAGGGATTATAGGATTGAGGAATCAATTACTTACAGCAACAGCAGGGGAAGCTATCATGACACACCGTTTTCTGGAATATCAGCCTATGAAAGGGGATATTCCTCAAAGGCAGAACGGATCATTAGTTTCTATGGAAAATGGCAAAGCGATCCCTTACTCAATTGATAAATTACAGGAGAGAGGTCGATTCTTTATTGATCCGGGAGAAGATATCTACGAAGGACAGGTGATCGGTGAGAACTCAAGAGGTGATGATATGACTATCAATGTCACAAAAACCAAAAAGTTGTCTAA
>JABDQM010000207.1 GCA_013042315.1 Flavobacteriaceae bacterium
GCATCTCAAAGAGATTTAGCTCTGGCCTATTCTCCGGGAGTGGCTGAGCCATGTCTGGAAATTGCGAAAAATGTTGAGGATGTCTACAAGTACACGGCTAAAGGAAACCTCGTGGCTGTTATCTCCAACGGAACGGCAGTACTAGGACTGGGCGATATTGGACCCGAAGCCTCAAAACCAGTCATGGAGGGAAAATGTCTTTTGTTTAAAATCTTTGCAGACATCGACGGAATCGACATTGAACTGGATACCAAGGATATCGATAAGTTCGTTGAGACCGTAAAAACCATTGCGCCATCTTTTGGAGGAATTAACTTGGAAGATATCAAGGCTCCTGAGGCCTTTGAAATAGAACGCCGTTTAAAAGAGGAACTCAACATCCCGGTGATGCATGACGACCAGCACGGCACGGCTATCATTTCCTCCGCTGCACTGATCAATGCCCTTGAACTTGCAAAGAAAGCGATTGGCGATGTTAGGATCGTGATTAGTGGGGCAGGTGCTGCGGCAATTTCCTGTACCCGTCTGTACAAGGCTTTTGGTGCAAATGCCGATAATATCATCATGGTAGACAGCAAGGGTGTGATCCGCAAAGACCGGGAATCTCTGACTCCTGAAAAACAGGAGTTTGCCACAGGCCGGGATTTTCATACGCTGGAAGACGCCCTGGAAGATGCCGATGTCTTTATCGGTCTTTCAATAGCCGATATTATGAGTCCGGCTATGCTAAAATCCATGGCAGAAAATCCTATTGTTTTTGCTATGGCTAATCCCGATCCTGAGATCAAGTACAACCTGGCAGTGAAAACAAGGAAGGATGTAATTATGGCCACAGGCAGATCTGATCATCCCAATCAGGTGAATAATGTGCTCGGATTTCCTTTTATCTTCAGAGGAGCTTTAGACGTTAGGGCAACCAAGATCAATGAAGAAATGAAGATGGCCGCTGTAAAAGCCCTCGCAAAATTGGCCAAGCAGCCCGTTCCCGAACAGGTAAATATTGCCTACGGAGAAACACGCTTGACCTTTGGTAAAGACTACATCATCCCAAAGCCTTTTGATCCGCGACTCATAGCAGAAATACCACCTGCAGTGGCTAAAGCGGCCATAGAAAGTGGAGTGGCCAAACTACCGATCACAGATTGGGAAAAATACAGGGAAGACCTATTGCTACGCTCAGGTGAAGACAATAAGGTGATGCGACTCTTGATGAACAGGGCGAAGAGCAATCCTAAAAAGATCGTATTTGTGGAGGCAGATCAGCTGGATGTATTAAAGGCGGCTCAGATAGCCTACGAAGAGGGGATCGCTCATCCGATCTTGCTGGGAAATACAGAAATTATACAGGAATTAAAAAAGGAACTGGAGTTTGATGCAGACGTTCCTATTATAGATCACCACTCAAAGAATTCGATTGAAAAAAGGATGCATTACGCCCAGAAATACTTTGAGGCAAGAAGGCGGAATGGTGCGACACTCTACAGCGCCAAAAGCAGAATGCGTCAAAGGAATTATTTTGGATCTATGATGATCCTTGAAGGAGATGCTGATGGAATGATTTCCGGTTATTCCAGATCCTATGCATCCTCCATTAAACCCGTATTTGAGGTAATAGGAAGAGCGGCCAATGTGTCAAAAGCCGCTACGGTCCACATCATGATTACAAATCGGGGTCCTATTTTTCTGGCGGATACTTCAATCAATATCGATCCTACCGCAGAAGAACTAGCTGAAATTTCATTGATGACAGCAAACCTTGCAAAGGCCTTTGGTTTTAATCCGGTGATGGCTCTCTTGTCCTATTCCAACTTCGGATCATCAAATCATCCGCATGCCAGGAAGGTAAAAGAAGCTGTAAGGATCCTGCATGAAAACCATCCCGAACTTGTAGTCGATGGGGAAATTCAAACTGATTTTGCCCTGAATAAAGATTTACATCAAAGTCAGTTCCCTTTCTCCAAAATAGCCGGCAAAAAGGTAAATACCTTGATTTTCCCTAATCTGGAAGCCGCGAATATTACCTATAAATTATTAAAAGAATTACACGCAGCCGATACTATTGGTCCTATAATGCTGGGCTTAAAACGACCTGTTCATATTCTGCAATTAGGTGCGAGTGTAGAAGAAATGGTCAATATTACAGCTGTGGCGGTTATCGATGCGCAGGAAAGGGAGAAACGAAGGAAGGCAAAGAGAAAGGCCAACAATAGTTAAAACACAACAGTCTATCAAATCAAAAAATTAAGGAATGATCACTCACCTGCAAGGCAGATTGGTTGAAAAACACCCCACTCATGTCGTTATCGATTGTGGTGGAATAGGTTACTTTGTCAATATTTCCCTGCATACCTTTTCACAGTTACCCGAGGCTGAAAATATCCGACTTTTCACTCATTTGCAGATCAAAGAAGATTCACATACACTCTTTGGATTTATGGAGGCCTCAGAGCGGGAAATATTTCGTCTTCTGCTGTCGGTTTCAGGTATTGGTTCAAGTACAGCAAGGACCATGCTTTCTTCAATGACCCCCCATCAGACAAGAGATGCTATTGCCAAAGGAGATGTGCCGGCAATCCAAGCAATTAAGGGCATTGGAGCGAAGACTGCTCAAAGGGTAATCCTCGACCTGAAAGACAAAGTTTTAAAAATTTACGATCTGGACGAAGTTTACCCGGATTCAAACAATACAAAGAAGGATGAAGCGTTATCTGCTTTAGAGGTTCTTGGCTTTCAACGAAAGCAGGCCGAAAAGGCGGTTGACAAGGTTTTAAGCCAGGATGCTTCACTAAGCGTAGAGAACATTATCAAACATGCGCTGAAAAATTTGTAAAAAGTTTGAAAACAGGGGCAAAGACGTTACTTAAATCTTCATTTAAGCTATTTTTCCTATCCTTCATTTTCCTTTGGACCGGAATTACCTGGTC
>JABDQM010000209.1 GCA_013042315.1 Flavobacteriaceae bacterium
CCTTTGCGTTTGATAAAACTGAAATCTATTACAGCTACGATGAAAACAATATTGCTGTGAATGGCTTTCCTATTGATGTCTTCGGGATTAAACAGGATTTTCAATTTCCTACGGTTTACGGAGCACAACGGAAGGTGCAGAACAGAGCAACTGATCTGGAACAACGGTCTTATGAAATTGAAACAAAGAGGGTCATACGAGATCTTACCAAAGCGTACTTCGATTACCAGATCAAAAGGCAAAAGGAAATCATTTACGGTCAGCTCGATAGTTTATACAAAGACTTCGACCGCGCAGCTCAACGACGATTTGAATTAGGAGAGACCAATTACCTGGAAAAAGTTACAGCCACGGCCAAGCAAAGGCAAATCATTATAAGGAAGAACAAAGCGATTGAAGAGGTTAAGCAAGCGCACAATACCTTGCGGCAAATTCTGCAAGTAAGTGATACCGTAGTGATTCTGGAAGAACCCGAAAAGAAGATGATACTCGAAAATCCCAGCCTTGAAGAAATGCCGGAGTTGGCCTTTTACCGGGACAGGGCTCTGCTATTAAAAGCAGAAACACAATTACAGAGACAAAGGCTGTTGCCCGACATCGGTTTGGGATATTTTCAAGGATCGAATTCCACCCTTGATGATAATCTGACAGGGTATCTGATTGGGCTGAAAATTCCCGTATTATTTGGGGGGCAGGCATCTAAAATAAAAGCATCATCAATAGAGAAAGAGGTTTTTGCTGCTCAAAGTCGGGAATACGAAAGTCTAATCAGGACCAGGTTAAAACTTCTGCAGGCGAATTTTGTCCAGAATAAGAATGCCCTCCGTTATTACGATGAAGAAGGCAAGGTGCTCTCCGAAGAGATTTTAAAAACCGCATCAAAAAGTTTCAGGAGCGGAGAAATTGATTTTTTTCAATACATACAAAGCATCGAAAACGCCTATGAAATAATGCTGAACTATCTCGACAGCCTTAATGCGTACAATCAGACCATTATCGAAATTAATTATTTAACCCTGTAATTGAAGACCATGGCAAGAATAGCATATAAATTTATTCCCTCTTTGATCCTCGTTTTACTACTGGGATGTAAGAACAGTGGAGAAGAAAAGAGTGACACTGAATTAACGGACGACTTAACTATTACTATCTCCAAAGCACAATTTGAGGCCGGAGGAATGAAGTTAGGTACATTGGAAACTAAGCCTTTTCCAACGATCATCGAGGCCACTGGGACCATTGATGTTCCACCACAAAGCAAAGCCGTAATCAGTGCTTTGATGGGGGGATACATAAAGGAAACTCCCTTATTGATTGGCGATAGGGTAAAGAAAGGTCAGATGCTCCTCAAACTTGAGAGTCCTGAATTCATTACCCTGCAACAAAACTACCTGGAGGCAAAACAACAGCTCGCATTTTTAAAGGCAGATTTTGACCGGCAGAAACAATTGGTTGCAGAAAACATTACTTCGCAAAAGAATTTCCTAAAAGCAGAAAGCGACTATAAAGGGAAGTTGGCTCTTTGCAACGGACTGAGGCAAAAACTAGTACTACTCAACATTCCGATTGAACAAGTTGAAGCCGGAAACATAAGATCAGATGCAAACATCTACGCGCCTATTTCGGGTAGTGTTACTAAAATTCACATCTCAAAGGGGGTGTACGTTTCCCCGGCGGATAAAATCATGGAAATAGTTGACAATGACCATATCCATCTCGAACTACAGGTCTTTGAAAAAGATATTATGTCACTGAATATCGGGCAGAAAATTGCATTTTCTATCCCTGAAGCTTCCAGTGAAACCTATGAGGCCGAGGTATACCTGATCGGAACGCATATTGAAGAAAACAGGACGGTAATGGTACATGCGCATTTGAAGGACGAAGAAAACCACAACTTTCTGACAGGTATGTTCGTCCAAGCCCAAATTGAAACCTCAGAAACGCAAAAACCAGCTTTACCCACTAGAGCTTTAGCGGAAAAAGATTACTCCGTTTTCGCCCTCAAACTGATATCAGAAGATGAAGATAATTATGTATTCGAACAACTAAGGGTAGAAAGCGAGTTTAGCTATGGGGGTTATTCTGCCGTGGAAGTCGAGGAATCAAAAGACCAGGAGGCGACATTTCTTGTAGAAGGCGCTTTTCCGCTCTTTAACTCAGAATTTTAAATTTGAGCTATCCGAGGCCAACATCTAAAGCCATCATAATTATAAATCCACCGATAAATCCCATGGTAGCAATGTCAGTATATTTATCGAGTTGGGTCTCAGGAATTACTTCTTCTACCACTACAAAGATCATTGCCCCTGCAGCAAAGGAAAGCGCATAAGGTAAAATCGGTTGGAATGTAAGCACGGCCCAGGCACCCAGTACTGCGGCTATGGGCTCCACAGCTGCAGAAGCCTGCCCGTATGTAAAACTTTTTAACCTGCTCAGACCTTGCCTGCGCAAAGGCATGGCTACTGCAAATCCCTCGGGGAAATTTTGCAAGCCTATTCCCAGGGCAAGGGCGACAGCACCACCGATATTAGCTCCTTCAAAGCCCGCGGCAACCCCGCCAAATAAGACCCCTACGGCAAGACCTTCGGGAATGTTGTGCAAGGTAATAGCAAGGGTTAAGAGTGTGGTCCTGTGCCATGGAGTCTTGATCCCTTCCGATTCCTTGAAATTAATATGGATATGAGGTAATATTTTATCTAGGCCATATATAAAGGCAGCCCCTAGTAAAAATCCGACTGCTGCGGGAACAACTTTTTGGAATCCTTCACCCGGACTCATCTCTATTCCGGGAGCGAGCAAACTCCAAAAACTGGCTGCGACCATTACACCTCCGGTAAAACCCAGCATACCATCGAGTACTGCCCTATTCATTGTTTTAAAGAGAAAAACAAGAGCCGCTCCAAGAGCAGTAAGGCCCCAGGTAAACAAGGTGGCATAAAATGCAGCCAAAATAGGATTAATTGATTCGAAATAAGAAATTATCTGTTCCATATCGACTTATGTAACGATTAAATTAGAAGCAATCACATGGGAAAGGTGGAGTTTCCTCTCGCCTATTTGGACGTGAACCGAGTTGTCAAAATCTTCCTTTTCCAGAATCCGTATTTCGTCTCCCAGAGCAATTTGGTTCCTGTCAAGATATCTCAGAAATGAGGAGGAGGAATCCTTTACCCCAATACAAATGCAGCTGCTATTGCTCTCTAAGCTACTCAGAAGTTTCGACTGCCGCTGAGCCAGATCCCCGTTTTTGTCCGGGATGGGATCTCCGTGAGGGTCAACCTTTGGAAAAGACAGAAAGCGATCCAGTTCATCGATTAATTTTTCGCTTCGGATATGTTCAAGTTGTTCAGCAATCTCATGCACTTCATCCCAGTTAAAGCCGAGTTTTTCAACGAGAAAGGTTTCCCAAAGACGGTGTTTTCTGATTACAGATAAAGCCTTTTGTCTCCCTTCTGCAGTAAGTGATACGCCCTGGTATCTCTTGTAGTTCAACAAATCTCTTTCCGCCAGTTTTTTTACCATATCAGTAACTGACGATGGCTTGGTTTGCATTTCATCTGCAATAGCGTTTGTAGAGATCATTCCGGGGGAGGTTTTCCCCAGATGGTAAACAGCCTTCAGGTAATTTTCTTCAGATTGGGTCATTTCTTTTGTGCTGAAGCAAAAATACATTTTTATTTGTAAAAACATATTTTTAGATTTGTCTAAATTTTATTTGTCATCAGACTTACAACCTAGA
>JABDQM010000217.1 GCA_013042315.1 Flavobacteriaceae bacterium
ACCTTCCTAAAGGAAAGGCTGCCAGTGCCGCCGGGGGTTTCGATGGTTTTAATTCGGTGTATTTACAGGTTTTGGAACCTGACCTTAGCATTATTGTATTTGCAAATATGGACGAACCTGTGGCAGAACGAATAGGGCTTGACATTCTCGCTCTTTATCGCGGAGAGGAAATCCAAAAACCTTCCTTACCGGCCATACAGAATGTCAGGATTAATTTTGAAGAAAAGGGGATTGATTATGTAGAGCAACACTTCGACTCCTTAACGGTTAACTTTCATCCCACAGATCCAAAAGATTTTATCCTTAATGATCTGGGCTATGCGTTCCTCTACGGGGCAAATAATCCGGATAATGCGCTGCAACTCTTTAAACTTAATACGAAATTATTTCCGGAAGTAGCAAATTGCTGGGATAGCTACGGCGAAGCCCTGAGGATAAAAGGTTTGAAAAACGAAGCCATTTCAGCATATGAAAAAGCGCTGGAAATAAGGCCTGATTTGCAAACTGCTCAAAGGGCTCTTGATGAACTAAAACAATAATTCGAATACACTCTATGAAAAAACTGACGAATAAAGAGGAGGAAGTGATGAAGATTCTTTGGAAGCTCAAAAAGGCTTTTGTAAAAGAGATCCTCGCCGAAATTGAAGATGATAAACCACACTACAATACCCTATCTACCATTGTGCGGAACCTCGAAGACAAGGAATACGTGGGTCATGAGGCCTTTGGAAACACACATCGGTATTTCCCTTTAATTTCCATGGAAGCCTACCGAAAGCGATTTGTCAATGCCACGATAGCCGACTTTTACGACAATTCTTATAAAAGTCTGGTTTCTTTCTTTGCCAAAGAAGAAAAAATATCTGTGGAAGAATTAAAAGAAATTATTGAGCTCATTGAAAAAAATAAATGATGGAAGCATTTTTTGAATACTTACTGAAATCCTCCGGAATACTACTTATATTTTATATAGTCTACCTCCTTTTCCTTCAAAAGGAAACCCTTTTTAGAGAAAACAGAAGGTTTCTTCTTTTTGGATTATTCTGTGCTGCGTTCTGTCCATGGATCAGTATTCCGATATACGTAGAAATGGTCCCTGTGACAATAAGCGCAACTAGCGGGGGCACATTGACAAACACTGCGGCAAATTCAGGCTCGGGAATTGATCCCTGGGTGATTGGCTTTATTATTTATCTGGCCGGATTGGTTTTCTGGTTGACCAAATTTGGACTCAAATTATGGTCACTCCGTGCTACCCTGCGCAGAGCAGTGCTTAGGAGGAAAGAACAGAAGATTCGATATTTGGAAACTGATCAACATATCGCTCCGTTTTCATTCTTTAACTATATCGTTTACAATCCTTCTTTTTACGACCATACAGAGCTCAATTCCATTCTGGCCCATGAAAAGGCGCATTGTGAACAAAAGCACTCCCTGGATATTTTGATCAGTCAGTTTATCACGATTATCATGTGGGTAAATCCGCTGAGCTTTCTGTATCACAATAAAATCCGTCAGAATCTCGAATTCCTTGCAGATGCCAGTGCCATGAACCGCATCCCGTCTAAAAAGGGCTATCAGTATACCATGCTTAAAGTATCGGGCCAAGAGATCCCAATTAGCATCATTAATCATTTTTATAATTCATTAATCAAAAAACGAATCGTCATGTTACAAAAATCACAATCAAAAAAGGCACGAATACTAAAAGCGGCACTAGTAGTACCCGCCTTGGCCCTGTTCCTGTTTAGCTTTAACACAAAGGAAATTTACGTTCCCTCAAATGAGGGATCTGATATCAGTTGGCAGGAGGTGAATTCAACTAAAGAGATCAAGATTCAGATCAACAAGGATACCTCTGATAAAGAATTGGCAGAAATGAAGCAAATGATGGCAGAAGAGGGAGCCGACTTTTCCTATACAGTGGTTCGAAACGAGAAAAAAGAAATCATTGAACTGTCGATAAACCTACAGGGGAAATCGGAAGATGGAAAAGAGTTTAACGGCACATCAGATTTTAATAATGATGGAGAACCTATTGACCCCGTTACTATAGTCTTTGATCCGGAAGGGAAAATGATGTTTATGGGAGGAGAAGATGAAATGGAATTTGGCAAAAGCCTGAAGAAAAATAAAATGGCATGGGTAATGAAAGAAGATACCGAGATTTCTGAAAAAGAGATCGAAAAAATGGAAGAGGATGGGATTGTCGTTATCCGTGTTACCGAAGATGAAAATGAATGGACAGACGACAAGGGCAATGTTACCAAGAGAGTTAGAGTAAAAAAAGGGAGTGATGGAGAAGATGGAGAAAAAATCATTATTAAAAGAATAGAGGGGGACTTAGATTCTGACGACGAAATGAGGGTTATTGAAAAGAAAATCATTAAGAGTAAGGATGGAAAAATGGAAATTCATGAGGGTCACGAAGACTCAGATGTAAAACACATCGAGGTTATCAAATCTAAAGGAGGGAAAGGCAAGAATGTCATTATAATAAAGGATTCAGATGATGATGAAGATATCGAAGTCACGCATGGGGATGCGTTTTTCTTCATGGACACGGAGAAAGGAGAAAAACCCTTATATGTAATCGATGGGAAGGTGGTGAAAGAAAAAGCTTTTAGATCTCTCTCTCCAAAGGATATCGCTATGGTTAATGTCTACAAGGGTGAGAAAGCCATTGAAAAATACGGAAAGAAAGCGAAAGACGGAGTTGTTGAAGTGACCACTAAGAAGGACTGATCTAAAGTCTGGCAGAAATAATCACTAACCAATAGGAAAGCCGACCTGAAATAGGTCGGTTTTTTTTCGAAAAAAGATGAAACTTCCAAAAAAGAAGCAAAATGACTGGTTTTTGCTCTACATTTTCAGAATTCAGTTATAAATAGCCCTACAATTATTACATATTATTATCTTATAAGTAATTAGAAGCTACATATTATAATTTAATCGTAGACAGAAAATTAGATATAGGAATACAATTTATCTTTTTACTTACAATTTTGTATTCACTTTTATTAGTTTTAATTCATTTCCTTGGCAGCACTAGGTCACTTATATATCTTCCCAAAAAATTAAGGAAACGAGGATTGCTTCCTCTTAAAAACTCAATACATGATTGCATTAGTAAAATTGGTTTTACAACTGTTTATTCTACTTGTTGGGCTGTTGTTATAGGCCACAGCGAAAGATTATGGAAATAGGAGTTAAGATGGTGAGTCGACTAGCATAAAAAGAGAATTGCTACATTTGAAGCATGAAAAGGTCTTTTTTCAAAGTGCTGGCTGCTATCAACAGGATACTGCTCCCCTCCTACTCCAAAAAAGAACTCGATCTTTCAAAGGCCAGCAAACTCCAATTAGCCATAATAGGCTGGAGATATTATATTACCACCAGGGCACTAGATTAGAACCGCATTAAGGAATTTACCTTATAACCAACCAACTTTGAAGCTCCGTGTAATGCAGTTAATTCCAATAGGAAATTACACTGTATCACAACCCCACCTAGGGCTTCAATAAGCTTACAGGTAGCCTTTGCGGTTCCCCCGGTGGCAAGTACATCATCGTGTACCACTACCCTGTCTCCAGGGTTAATGG
This sequence comes from Flavobacteriaceae bacterium, assembly GCA_013042315.1. Classification (GTDB taxonomy): domain Bacteria; phylum Bacteroidota; class Bacteroidia; order Flavobacteriales; family Flavobacteriaceae; genus Muriicola. Next base: position 3,603 of record JABDQM010000217.1, read on the forward strand.
CATCTGCGTGAATCTCTAAGGTATCCGACCCGTATTCAAGGTCGTATGTATGGCTGATTTTCTGATGCGGTAATTTCCCTACTTTCCTGACGGGTACAAATCCGGCCCCTAATTCCAGGGCCAGAACAGGGCCATAAAAAAACCCTCGGCTTTCCATACCCACCACTACATCTACTTTTTCATTTCCTATGAATTCTAAAAGCGCCTTTGAAGCTGCAGCAAAGGCCTCAGCATCTTTCAGCAATGGAGTAATATCCTTAAAACCAACTCCTTGCTTTGGAAAATTTTCGACATCCCGCACATACTGTTTAAAATCCATATTTGGCTTTTCTTTATTTTGCCCATAAATGTAAAAAGAAATATATTTGCATCCCGTTCTGAATGGCTGTCAATGAATTCATCATTACAACCATTTTAAGATCACAGCAGCAGGCCTCGTAGCATAACTGAATAATGCACTTGATTACGGCTCAAGAGATTACAGGTTTGAATCCTGTCGAGGTCACGACACTCAAGAAACCACGCTCTATTTTAGAGCGTGGTTTTGTGTTTTCTGGGAGCGTTGAAAGTCAAAGACTTTTATAAGTGAACAGAAAATATAAAACTAACATCGCCATCTGGCGATGGGTGGTTTCTTATTTGCAACACGGAGCTCAAAGGAAACTCGAGCAAAGCGAAGAAAACCCTGTCGAGGTCACGAATGAAAAATTCGATAAGAAAAAACGCCAAGCTTGCTTGAGCGTTTTTTTGTTCGGATTATTCTCAAAGCGGAGCCCTGCCTGCCGGCAGGTTAGTCAGGATCACGAGTCCCGATAGCCATAGGGACGAGTAATCCTAAACTTCTTCACAATCTTAACCTGAAAGTTACTAAGTAGCCCACTAGTTGAAAACCTGCCTTCCGTCCCACCTTCCGAAGTCTCGCACGGAGGACAGG
>JABDQM010000219.1 GCA_013042315.1 Flavobacteriaceae bacterium
GCTGGGCGCTTCCCCAAGTCGGACATTCCTTTGAATAATGGTGTCAAATACCATATCCGAAAAATGCTTTTTAACCTCTTCCACTACCTGATTGGATAATCTCAATCTGGAATCGTACATGGTTAACAGCAGCCCTTCAATATCGAGATCGGGGTTGTGAATACGTTGAACACTTTTGATGGTGTTCAGCAGTTTTCCAAGGCCTTCGAGGGCAAAATATTCACATTGAATGGGAATGATCACAGAATCTGCCGCCGTAAGGGCATTGAGGGTGAGCAAGCCGAGGGAAGGAGCGCAATCGATCAAAATATAATCGTACTCTTCTTTTAATTCGCTGATCGCCTGTTTCATCATATACTCCCTGTCATCCTTATCAACAAGCTCAATTTCAATAGCTACCAAATCGATATGGGAAGGAATCAGGTCTACATTGGGGAGGAAGTTTTTACAATGGTCTCCTTTGCGGCACGTGTAAGCTCCAGCACCTGATAAGTGCCTAGCTCTACAGTATCCACGTCTATTCCCAATCCGGAAGTGGCATTTGCCTGAGGATCTGCATCGATCAGAAGCACCTTTTTTTCCAAAACACCCAGCGAGGCAGCCAGGTTAACGGTAGTAGTGGTTTTGCCCACGCCACCCTTTTGGTTTGCAATAGCAATTATTTTACCCATCTCATAGTAAGTTAGGGGTTAAAAATACGATTATTTGGTTAGCCAGAAAATGTATTTTGTTAACAGAAAGTGAATAACTTAGGGCGTATTGCCCGCAATAATTGAGATGACTTAAGCCATTATGTCAATTGCTTATTTTCCAGAATCCAACAGGATTTCCAAAATCTGAATTGCGGCTTCACTGATTTTCGTTCCGGGTCCGTATACAGCAACTGCTCCTGCATCAAACAGGAAGTCGTAATCCTGTTTTGGAATTACTCCCCCAACAATGACCATAATATCTTCCCTGCCGTATGCTTTGAGTGCTTCTAACACCTGAGGAACGAGTGTCTTATGCCCTGCTGCAAGAGAAGATACTCCTAAGATATGTACGTCGTTCTCTACAGCTTGTTTTGCAGCTTCAGCAGGAGTTTGAAACAAGGGGCCGATATCAACATCAAAACCGAGGTCGGCATAACCCGTAGCTACCACTTTTGCACCCCTGTCGTGCCCGTCCTGCCCCATTTTGGCAATCATAATCCTTGGCCTGCGTCCATCCTGCAAGGCAAATTCATCAGCAAGGCTGCGGGCTTTTTTAAAACTCTTATCGTCTTTTATCTCCTTGGAATACACACCTGAAAATGTCTGGATTTTTGCATTATATCTTTTAAAAACAGTCTCCAAAGCATCGCTTATCTCCCCTAAGGTTGCCCTGTTCCTCGCCGCATTTACGGCTAAAGCTAGCAAATTATCCTCAGTTTTGGTGCCTTTCATTTTCTTCCCGGCAGCAGCGGTGAGCTGATTTAGCGCGGTAGTCAGGGCTTTTTCATCGCGTTTCTTTTTTAATTGCTGTAATCGATTGATTTGCTGCCTGCGTACCTCCGCATTATCTACTTCAAGAATCTGAAGCATTTCTTCTTCCTCCAATCGGTACTTGTTGACGCCGACAATAACATCTTTTCCACTGTCAATCCTCGCCTGCTTCTTCGCAGCGGCTTCCTCTATCCGTAGTTTTGGGATTCCTTCTTCGATGGCCTTGGTCATCCCCCCTAAAGATTCAACCTCTTCTATGAGTTGCCAGGCTTTTTTGGCAAGTGCGTCGGTGAGGTATTCCACGTAATAAGATCCCGCCCAGGGATCAACCGTTTTGGTAATCTCAGTCTCCTCTTGTAAGAAGATTTGGGTGTTTCGTGCGATTCTGGCAGAAAAATCTGTGGGAAGTGCTATGGCTTCATCAAGAGCATTGGTATGTAAACTTTGTGTTCCTCCGAACGCGGCAGCTGCAGCTTCTATGGTAGTTCGTGCAACATTGTTAAAAGGATCTTGTTCTGTAAGGCTCCATCCGCTGGTTTGGCAGTGTGTACGCAGGGCGAGCGATTTAGGGTTTTTTGGGTCGAATTGCTGAACGAGTTTTGCCCAGAGCATTCGTCCGGCCCTCATTTTGGCTATTTCCATAAAATGATTCATCCCGATCGCCCAGAAAAAGGAGAGTCTTGGAGCAAAAGCATCAATGTCTAGTCCGGCCTTCAGTCCGGTTCTGATGTATTCCAGGCCGTCGGCGAGAGTGTAGGCCAGTTCAATATCTGCAGTGGCTCCGGCTTCCTGCATATGATAACCGGAAATACTGATACTGTTAAACTTGGGCATGAACTTACTGGTGTATTCAAAAATATCGGCTATAATCTGCATCGAGGGTGCAGGAGGGTAGATGTAGGTATTCCGCACCATAAATTCCTTGAGGATATCATTCTGAATAGTCCCGGCCAGTTTTTCAGGGGACACTCCCTGTTCTTCGGCGGCGACGATGTAAAAGGCCATAATGGGAAGTACAGCCCCGTTCATGGTCATGGATACGGACATTTTGTCCAGGGGAATCCCGTCGAAGAGAATTTTCATGTCCTCTACCGAGTCGATAGCTACTCCGGCCTTACCTACATCACCCTGAACCCTCTCATGGTCACTGTCATACCCCCTGTGAGTAGGGAGATCAAATGCCACAGAAAGTCCTTTTTGTCCGGCTTCGAGGTTTCTTCTGTAAAAAGCATTGCTCTCTTCGGCAGTTGAAAAACCCGCGTATTGTCTGATGGTCCAGGGTCTTTGAACGTACATGGTAGGGTAGGGGCCCCTTAAATAAGGCGGGATCCCGGCTGCGTAATTGAGATGCTCTAAAGAATCAATATCTTCTTTCTCAAAAGTATGACCAACTTTAATTCCCTCCGCAAATTCTGTAGATTTTTCAGCACCTTCAGCAACACGGATTTCACGCTTTAATTCTATATTTTGCAAGTTCTTTCTACTCATGCTCTAGTCTTTTTTTCTCAAGGCCTTCAGCAAGCCTTCTTTCTAAGATAGGCTCGATCAGTGTTTTTTTAGCCTCGTACTTCATAAATGGGGATACCTCCAACTTGTCTTTCATCGACTGCTGTTTATTTTGGTAGCCGTTAGCCCCCACTAGGATATCGGTACCCTGATCAAAACGTTCCTGTTCTTTCTTGGCCTGTTCTTTTATCTTGGGCTGAATGGTATGCGCTTTTAAGGCGTGCAGGAATCCGCCTGAGGCTTCCAGCTGCTTAAAAAGGGAGAGTGCCTTCTCTGCTAGTTGCTGTGTCAGGGATTCAATGTAATAAGCCCCGTCTGCAGGGTTAGACACCGCACCCAAGTAGCTTTCGTTTTTCAGAAT
>JABDQM010000220.1 GCA_013042315.1 Flavobacteriaceae bacterium
GGCGGGGGTGATTCATCAGACTGGTGGTTTGGAATTTCGCCTGAAGGCTTTGGAACTGTGGCGATGTTGCTTAATTTTATAGTATCCCTATCTGTCTCTGCTTTCTTCAAAGACCCACCTATTGAGGTACAGGAAATAGTTGAAAACATCCGTTTGCCAAAAGAGGCTGGGACATCAAATTAAATTAAAACGCATGAGTAATTACAGTATTAAGAACCTGGAAGAGTATTTTCAAATCTATCGAAAATCAGTACGAGAGCCTGAGAATTTTTGGGAAGAGATTGCAGAAGAGCACTTTGTCTGGAGGAAACGCTGGACCAATGTGTTAAGCTGGGATTTTTCCAAACCGGAAGTCACATGGTTCGAAAACGCCAAGTTAAATATAACTGAGAATTGTATCGACAGGCATCTTCATATCAGAGGAGATAAAACAGCCATTTTGTTTGAGCCAAATGATCCTGAAGAAAATGCGCAACATATCACGTACAACGAGCTTTATAAAAGAGTTTGTAAAATGGCAAACGTCCTTAAGGATCAGGGGGTGCAAAAAGGGGATAGGGTCTGTATTTACTTACCTATGATCCCGGAACTCGCCGTTTCGGTGCTCGCTTGTGCAAGGATAGGGGCAGTACATTCGGTAGTATTTGCAGGGTTTTCTGCTCAGGCACTTTCCACCAGGATCAATGACAGTGATTGTAAGATGGTCATTACATCCGATGGTTCTTTCAGGGGGTCTAAGACCATAGATCTTAAAGGGATTGTAGACTTAGCGTTAGCGGAATGCAGGGGTGTGAACACGGTTTTGGTGGTGAAACGAATCAATTCAGAAGTAAAAATGAAAGAAGGCAGGGATCAATGGTTGCAGCCTTTGCTAGATAAAGCTAATGACCGCTATACCGCCGAAGTAATGGACGCGGAAGATCCTCTGTTTATCTTATATACGTCGGGATCTACAGGCAAGCCGAAGGGTATGGTACACAGTAGTGCAGGATATATGGTCTATACCGCCTACACGTTTAAGAATATTTTTGGCTATAAGGAGAATGATATCTACTGGTGCACCGCAGACATCGGCTGGATTACAGGCCATTCGTATATCGTTTACGGCCCATTGGCCAATGGGGCAACCACAGTAATGTTTGAAGGAGTACCTACCTATCCTGACCATGGTCGATTCTGGGAGGTAGTAGAAAAACACAAGGTAAACCAGTTCTACACGGCGCCTACGGCGATAAGGGCACTTGCAAAGGAGAGTCTGGACTATGTAGATAAATACGATCTCAGCTCATTGAAGATACTGGGGACTGTAGGAGAGCCCATAAATGAAGAAGCATGGCATTGGTATAACAACAACATAGGAAAAAACAAAAGTCCGATAGTAGATACCTGGTGGCAGACAGAAACCGGCGGGATCATGATCTCACCTATTCCTTATGTGACGCCAACAACGCCCACTTTTGCTACCCTTCCATATATTGGGGTTCAGCTGGCCCTGATGGATGAAGACGGAAAAGAATTAGACGGGAACCAGGTAGAGGGCAGATTGTGTATTAAGTACCCCTGGCCCGCAATGGCCCGAACCATTTGGGGCGACCATAAACGATATTACGACACTTATTTTTCTGCTTATGAGAACATGTATTTTACCGGGGATGGAGCCAAAAGAGATGCTGTAGGCTATTACAGGATAACAGGTAGGGTAGATGATGTGATCATTGTTTCAGGACATAATCTCGGAACAGCCCCCATAGAAGATGCCATCAACGAACACCCGGCTGTTGCTGAATCGGCAATTGTAGGCTTTCCTCATGATATTAAGGGAAATGCGCTGTACGGTTTTGTGATCCTGAAAGAAATAGGGGAGTCCAGAAAACCAGAGAATCTTCGGAAGGAGATCAATCAGCAGATCACAGAACATATAGGTCCTATTGCTAAGCTAGATAAAATTCAGTTTGTTCCTGGCTTACCCAAGACACGCAGTGGGAAAATAATGCGACGAATTTTACGCAAAATCGCTGCCAAGGATACCGCCAATCT
>JABDQM010000221.1 GCA_013042315.1 Flavobacteriaceae bacterium
AACAAAGCTAAGTGTGCATTAGGCGGTTTTTGGTCAGATGTACAACGAAAACCAAACAAAAACTAAGCATGTAGAAGGCAGTGATATTGCTTGTTTGGACGGGAGTTCGATTCTCCCCGGCTCCACGATCAAATACCAAACCCGCAGCTTAGAGTTGCGGGTTTTTTATTTTCATAAGCCATCAGAACTTGTTCTGTAATGGCGGATGGGAATAAAAAATAAGACAGACAGAGTCTGGTTGGTTTTGGATTTGCAGGACTGGCTCTCAGGTGAACACCGACCCCGATAGTGATCGGGGGAGGTAATCTCCCGTTTCCTCAATCTAGAGTACTCTAGTTTAAATTTATAGAGTATCCATAGTGCCCACAATGCGTATTTTTATTTGCAAGCCTGCGAATTCAGGAAAATACCGAGCTGTGCCAGATATTTCCCTATATTCCCAATCCCTTAAAAAAAACAGAGCCTAAAACAACCCAACTTCTTTGAACCGCGTATTCCTTGTCATTGTCGTTTTTATATTTTTCTTTGGCTTCTCCCCGTCTCTTCTAGGTCAGAAGGATACCGAGTCAGAAACCGATTCTACTCTGGATCAACAAATCAGCCTGCAACACGACAACGACTTTTTAACCCTAACTGATCGCTATTATTCCTCAGGTCTTTTCCTGAAGTATACAAGACGTCTGAAGAAAATGGAAAAAGGTGATGAAAATCAGCAACTCTCTATTACCCTTGGGCAGGAAATATTCACTCCTTCCAACATTACCACTACTGATATATCGGAACAAGACAGGCCCTATGTGGGATTTATGGGCGTTAATACTAGCTGGTCTAGAGTTAGAGAAAACAGAGGCATTGAGGCTCGTCTTCTTATCGGACTTGCCGGCAATAATTCCGGAGCAGGCGGGTTTCAACGTTGGTACCACAATTTTCTTGTAGTTTCTGATCCCCCGGTATGGGTAGATGAGATGAATAACAGCTTTCATGCCAACCTCTATCTCAATGCACATCGTGAGTGGCGGATTGCACCCTTACCATTCTCGGTAAGTATTGGGCTTCAACCCGAACTTGCCTTCGGCACCCGAGATCAGTACGGACAAATTAATCTTATAACTTTTTTTGGACGCCGCAACCGTTTGCTATCGAGCATGTCATACAGACGGCTGGGAAGCAAATCCCGGGAGATCTTCTTTAGTATACAGGCAGGTTACAGGCACGTTTTTTACAATGGGATGTTGCAAGGCAACGCTCTGGGCGATGATTCGGTTTTTTTAATCGATGCGAAAAAACGACTACTTACAGGCGCATTTACTCTTCAACACCGTTATGATCGCAATGAATATCGTCTTGGCTACCATATTAATTCCGCTGAGGCTCCTGAAAATTTTTCTCATAAATACATCAGCCTTTCTTATTCCAGGAATTTTTAAGAATTAGATAATTATAATGAATGTGCCTCTATCCCTAGCAACTGCAGAAATTTAGTATTTTTAGAACTTAAAAATGTTTATGAAAAACGTAAAACTCTTATTTAGCCTTTTGTTCCTTGCCTTAGTAACCGTTCAATGTTCTAATGATGAGGATGACAATAATCAGATGAATCAAGGTACCAGTCCGCCTGTCGCTGATTTCGACGCCCTGGCTACTACAATTAGAATAGGAACCAATGTTCAGTTCGTAAATGGTTCAACTAATGCTACTTCTTTTCAGTGGACATTCGAAGGAGGAACTCCAGCCACAAGTACGGAGATTGAGCCTTCCATTCAATATGATGCGGTAGGAACCTATGATGTAACCCTTACCGCCATTAACAGTGATGGTGAAAGTGTGCTCTTGCGCGAGAATTTTATCAATGTGGTTGATCCACCTGCAGCCAATTGATAAATTTTATATAGTAAGACAAAAATTGTACTTGTATTGCACACCTTTAATTCTTGTTTAAGGGTTTGTATTCGAAATCTATCTTTCTGATTTTCAGGGCATAGCATATATAAAAAGCTGCCTTCAAGAATATTTCACATTTGTTTAAGTAAATTATATGAAAATATTATGGCGGGTTCAGTATGGCTAATCTGAAATCTTTTCTATCTTTTGGGCGATTTTAGATAACTTATACAATGGACTTACTCAAAAGAGCAGAAACATTTGAAAACTTAAAAATGAGTCATATGTCAACCAGTGACAGGGTTCAGGCTTCAAGAGATGCCAAAGCTATTATCCTTGGGTTGAACGAAGTTTACAAAAAAACTAAGGATCCAGAACTCATGGACCTTATGAAACGATTGACTGAAAAAAAGCAAAAGATAGAAAAGCGGATAAAAGGTAAACCGGTAATCTAGACGTTCCGGATATATCGAGATGTAGAGAAAGAAATCCAAAAATTTAGTCATACTCTTAATAATCCACAGGATTCTGTGGATTATTTTTTGTCTTATTCACAAAAAATTTGGTTTTAAGTGTTAATTTTGTAAAAATCAAAATATTTTAAAATGGGCAAATTCGAAATTAAAAAAGACAAATCAGGTCAATTCAGATTCAACCTTAAAGCTGGTAACGGACAAGTTATTTTAAGCAGTGAAGCTTACAAGACAAAATCAGCTTGTGAAAATGGAATTGAATCCGTTAGAAAAAACTCGAAAAACGACGCAATGTTTGATCGCAAAGTTGCCAAGAACGGTAAACCTTATTTTGGCCTGAAGGCGTCTAACGGTCAGGAGATCGGAGCCAGCCAAATGTACGCGTCTGCATCCTCCATGGCCAGCGGTATTGCTTCTGTAAAAAAGAATGCCCCTTCGGCAAAAGTGGTGGATAATTCCTAACAAAGAAGCTCAACCATTTCATCGGAAATGATTTTAAGAAAGTAAGGACAACATATGTTGTCCTTTTTTTGTGATTTACTACCTTTAATACAGTGTATTGTATAGTAGACATCGAAACAACCGGAAATGGGATCAAAGGAAATAAGATCACCGAGATCGCTATATTTAAATTTGATGGGAAACACATCATTGAAGAATTCACTTCCCTGGTAAATCCCGAATGTGAAATTCCACCTTTTATTACCGGACTTACAGGAATTGACAATGATACTGTGAGGAATGCCCCCCGGTTACAGGAAATTTCAGAAGATATACTCAGGATCACCAAAGACTGTATTTTCGTTGCACATAGCGTCAACTTCGATTACAATGTGATTAAAAACGAATTGGATCAGATCGGAATCAGTTTTATTCGAAAAAAATTATGCACGGTCCGACTTTCAAGAGACGTTTTCCCGGGGTATCGATCCTATAGTTTAGGAAAACTGTGTACCTCCCTGGCCATTCCGCTGGAAAACAGGCACCGGGCAAGAGGAGATGCCCATGCTACAGTTCTCTTATTTTCAAAGATTTTAAGTACTACAGGAATAGAAACGACCCTCGCAAAATTCCTCAATGCGAGATCACAAGAGGCCACGCTCCCCCCTTCCCTTCCAAAAACACAGTACGTACGCCTTCCCCAAAAACCCGGTGTATATCATTTTAAAAATGACAAAGGGGAAGTAATCTATATCGGAAAGGCAAAAAACATAAAAAAAAGGGTGTTGAGTCACTTTTATGATAAAAGTGAAAAGGAGATAAAAATGTGCAGAGCTACCCAAGGGATAGATTTTGAATTATCAGGTAATGAACTCATTGCTCTGTTAATGGAAAACCACGCAATCAAAAAACTATTCCCCCTCTATAACAGGGCACAAAAGCGCAAGATTCCAGGGATTGCAATTTTTTCATACGAGGACAGGGACGGAATTGTGCATCTTGCTTTTTCGAAAGCTAACAGCATTCCACGGCCTTTAACCACCTTGTATTCTCTTACCGAAAGCAGGGAATTCCTGGAACAGATTTGTGCTAAATTTAAGCTTTGCGCAAAATATTGCCATTTGCAGGATGGGGTAAGTCAATGTGATCATTTCAGACTGGGTCCGTGCGACGGAATCTGTTGTGGCCAGGAGGAAATAAAAGAATACAATTCAAAAGTATTTAAGGCCATAGATTACATCACTGCTGCACGGGAGAATTTTATTATTAAAGAGAAAGGCAGAAGTTCAGAAGAAGATGCCCTTGTTGTGGTTCGCGATGGACTTTATTACGGATATGGGTTTATTCCCAAGGATCTGCAGATTTCATCTATCGAAGATGTTATGGCCTATGTAACTCCGCAAAAAGAGACCCTGGAAGCCAGACGGCTAATCCATTCATACGCTATAAAAAATCAAAACAATTTACTTCAATTGGGATAGGATAGTGACAGCAATGTCAAGACTATTTTTCTAGTGTTTTTTATTCATTTCCCTGTACATGCGTACAACAAAAATCATCCAGACAAGAAAGATCAGGCCGACGAATATGGAATATGCCAATATAAAATCCATCACTTTCTGTATTTAAAATAATTCATAAATCCAAGAATAGTCGGCGCCCAGAAGGCGATGAAAATGGCATCTAACTTATTGCCCGTTAGATACATGTATTCAGAAACTACAATGATAGATAAAACAACAACGAGCAAAAGCAAGTTGATAATCCCTACACTCTGAATAAAGTTTTTTAGCATTTTAGTCCGTTATCGAAGTTAAAAATACACAAAATCCACATTTGTAAAAATGGTAAACGCTAATAATTTAACAATATCGAAATAGAGAAATATAATCAAATTGCCAAGGTAGAAGTTGCCTGCAATAATAGAAGCACCCAGACATAACTGTTCAAATAAATAAGACTTTATATCGAATACCCTTATTTGCTTTTTGCAGGGCAGGTATTAAGACCGAATATTCCATAAAGCGGACAAAATCCAACCAGACTTGTCAGGATAAATATCGCAGTAATAGCCAGCAAGACATAGGAGTACATTCCTGTAACTACTTCGTAATACACTAAGGCGGCAGCACCAAGGCCCACGATTATTCTGATAACCTTATCTAGGGCACCCATGTTTTTTTTCATCTGATTTATTTTTAAGTAAGTTTATATACAAGCATAACCACAAGGTAAATCACTCCCAGGCAAAGGAGGCAGACTCCGATGAATTTAAATACTTGCCTGATTTTCACATGCCGAATTTAATCTCCTGAATTTTGACAAAAAATGATATTAATCATAAGGTGGAAGGACAGACATAATCTGTGAGCTCCATTCCAGCTTCTTTCATGGCGTCAAATCCACCGCCAATATCAACTAGGTTGTGGATACCCCTGCTCTTGAGAATAGATGCTGCTATGACCGATCGATATCCTCCTGCACAATGGACGTAAAAAGGCGTGTCCGATGGAAAGTCCCCTAAATATTCATTTAGATTGCTCAATGGGGTATTCTCAGAATCGATTAGGTGTACGGATTGGTATTCCGACTCTTTCCGTACGTCGAAGACCGGGGCCGATCCTCCGGATAGCTGTTTTTTAAGGTCAGAAGCAGGTTCCGAAACTATAGTATCAATTTCCTTCCCGGCTTTTTTCCAGTTTTCAAATCCCCCTTTTAAATATCCTAGTGTATGGTCAAAACCAACCCTGGACAGACGGGTAACAGCTTCTTCCTCCTGGCCTTCGGGTGTCACTAGAAGCAGGGTTTGATTTACATCGGCAATTAATGCCCCTACCCAGGGAGCAAAATCACCGTTCAATCCGATAAAAATTGATCTTGGGATATGACCTTTAACGAAATCCTGTTGGGTTCTCACATCGAGTACTACGGCTTCAGTCTCATTGGCCATCCTTTCAAACTCGTCAGGCGAAAAAGCACGAGTACCTCTTTTAAGCACATCGCCGATATCCTCATACCCTTCTTTGTTCATCTTCACGTTGAGGGGAAAGTATTTTGGTGGGGGAAGCAAGCCTTCTGTAACTTCCTTGATAAATTCTTCCTTGCTCATATCCGCCCTGAGGGCATAATTTACTTTTTTCTGGTTCCCAAGAGTATCCACTGTCTCCTTCATCATGTTTTTTCCACAGGCTGATCCGGCTCCGTGTGCAGGATACACTGTGACATCATCACCCAGGGGCATAATCTTGGTCCTCAAGCTTTCGAAAAGCATACCGGCCAGTTCTTCCTGTGTGAGATGTGCTGCTTTCTGAGCGAGGTCGGGTCTTCCCACATCCCCGAGGAATAATGTATCTCCCGAAAAAATTGCCAGATCCTTACCTTTTGAATCCTTTAAAAGATAGGTCGTGCTTTCCATAGTATGTCCGGGCGTGTGGAGTACTTTGATCGTTAATTCTCCCAACTTAAATTCCTCTCCATCTTTGGCGATATGCGCTTCAAAGGTTGGATCAGCTTTTGGTCCATAAATAATGGTAGCTCCGGTTTCTTTGGCAAGAGTAACATGACCACTGACAAAATCTGCGTGAAAATGTGTTTCGAACACGTATTTTATCTTTGCCTTGTCCTTTAAAGCCCTTTTAATATACGGAGATACTTCCCTTAAAGGGTCTATAATGGCAGCCTCTCCTTTGCTTTCTATGTAATAAGCGCCCTGAGCCAGGCATCCGGTATAAATCTGTTCAATAGTCATAGTCTTTTCTGTAATAATTCACCGCAAAAATAAGGCATTCTCTTCTAGCTATCGTAACCTCAGTTACCAAGTGTATTCCTCTGCAGGGCTACTTTATTCTGTAATTCGGACTTTTTAGCGGGATCATCGTAAAACAAAACTGCTTCCCTGGTTTCTACAAACAAACATTCTTTGGGTAGTAATTCCATTATTCCACTTGAGAATAATATGTCCCTTGTGGGACCAATAGCACCTGCGATATAGAATTGTATTCCATCTTGATACATCATCTCAAGGAGATTTCGCAACATATGAGCGGCAGAAGAATCTATGTAGTTAATAGCCTCTGCATTTAAGATTACTGCCTTTAGTTCAGGGCCTTTGCGATCGATAAGTTCCAGAAGGCGCGACTTAAAAAAACTAGAATTCCCAAAATACATCTGTGCATCAAATCGAACAATCAGCAAATCTTTCCGTTCCAAAGCGTCTGATCCAAATCTTTTTATATTTCTGTAATACGGTGTTCCCTTAATATTAGCGAGGACGGCAAAATGCGGATTTGAGGTTCTGTAAACCATCAAAAGCAAAGAAATTACCACCCCTACAACTATCCCCTCCATGATTCCGACAAACAGCGTAATGGCAAAAGTGGAAAGCAGTACCAAAAACTCATCTTTTCTATACTTCCACAATACAAGGGCGTATTTTACATCGATTAAGTTATAAACCGATACCATAATAATCGCAGCCAAGGCAGCTTTTGGCAGATAATAAAATAAGGGCGTTAGAAATAGTAAAGTGAGAAGGACAATCAAGGCAGTAATAAGGGTTGCCAAATTTGTTTTCGATTTTGATTCATAGTAAATCGCAGATCTTGAAAAACTAGCCGTAACAGGATAGGATTGAAAGATGGAACCTGTCATATTGGATAGGCCTAAAGCTACAAGTTCCCGGTTGGCGTCAAGTTGATCGCTATTCATCTTATCCTCTATACCCTTCCCTATGGAAATGGTTTCCAGGTATCCCACGAGAGAGAGGGTAAGCGCAATAGGCCACAAGGGCATAATTGATTTCCAGTTCAGGTCAGGAATAGCAGCAACAGGCAATCCTTTTGGTATTTCTCCTACAATATCCACGCCTTTATCAACCCATTGAAAAAGGTATACAGAAACTATCCCTATGATCACCACCATCAAGATATAAGGGAGTTTTTTATTCCATTTCCTCAAGACGATCATCAAAAGGATTCCAATTATACCAATCCCCAGATCGTAGGGATTGAATTCTCCTATTTTTTGAATAGTATTCCAGAAAATTTTGTGCAATTGACTACTCCCTTGAATATCGGTACCGAGGAGATACTTTAACTGACTCAACATAATGATCAATGCGGCTCCGGAAGTAAAACCGCTGATGACGGGTTTCGACAAGAAGTTTACCAGAAAGCCCATTCTGAGAATACCCAGCAAAAGTTGAATAAATCCTACCATAAAGGCCAATAACACGGCCATGGCGATATAATTCTCAGGGCCTACTGAGGCAATGGCCCCTAATCCTGCTGCAACCAAAAGCGAGTCCATCGCAACCGGGCCTACTCCAAGAGATCGGGAGGTGCCAAAGAAGGTATAGATCAGAAGTGGCACCATGGACGCGTAAAGTCCGTATACGGCCGGTAAACCGGCAATGAGGGCATAGGCAAGACCCTGTGGGATTAAGACTATGGCTACAGTGAGTCCTGCCATTAAGTCTTTGGGCAGAAAAGACCATTTGTAATTCTTGAGCCAGCCTATAAACGGAAATATGTTATGCATCTGTATATATCAACCCAGACAATGTCATCATAGGGAATTGATTTTTATCTGACTGCGATGAAGATCAATAATTCCTTCACGCTCCATCTTTTTTAATACTCTGGATATCACTACCCTGGAAGTATGCAGATCTGCCGCAATTTCCTGATGTGTGGTGCGAATTACGTCATCGTGGTTTACCATGGCCTTGTCCCGGAGATATTTTAAGAGGCGCTCATCCATGTTCATAAAGGCAAGTGTATCCACTGTTTCGAGTAGTTCCTCCATCCTGTTGTTATAGCTATCCAGGATGAATGCCCTCCAACTCCTGTATTTCCCCATCCAATCTTCCATTTTATCAACAGGAATCATCAGCAAATCAACATCCGATTCGGCGACCGCCCTGATCTTACTCGTGCCCTTTTTAACACAACAGGATAAGGTCATTGCACAAGTATCCCCTTTCTCGATAAAATAAAGGATAAGGTCATCCCCTGCTTCATCTTCTCTCATAATTTTAATGGCCCCGCTGATAATCAGGGGCATAAAAGTGATAGAATCTCCAATATCTATGAGAAAATTTCCCTGCTTCACTTTTTGATATTTCCCAACATCAAAAATTTCATCTAGTAGTTCCTCCTCAAACAAATAACCATAGAGTTCTTTGAGAAGTTCCAGATCTAAATCTTTATTATTTTGACTAACCGACATTATTTTTTTGGTATTAATCCTATCTTGAATTCAATTTTTGGTTCATTCAAATGCATGAATCCTTCGTGTAAAAATTGCTGTTCTACTGCATAGGGGTAAAAGGTGATCGGTTCTACGCAGATCATATTCGTTACCGGGGACCACAGCATGAAATGTCTAAATCCACTTGTCTTTAGTTCTAGTTCCCTTTCGTCTGCAAGTGTTATCCTTTCTGTTTCAGCTACTTGCAAAGCCGTATCTCCAGCTGCCATTATTTCGTCGAGACTATAAGAAGAATTATCCGTCACTACCCGGGGAGACGCCGATCGCAATTGAAAAGCCGGATGATATCCCAACATATAAGGCATGTCCTTATCGCCACTAATAATGAATGAGATTTCCAGACGGTCATTTAATAGTTCAAATCTTTTTTCAAACCGAAAATTAAATGGCCATATTAGTCGGGGTACCCTCGATCGTTTCGGATATTTAGAATTCTCTACTACAGTGCCAGCTTTGTACTCCTTGCTGAAGGTTGCAGAATGTTCATCAGCACTATCTGTGGTGTAATCTAGCTCCCGTAGTAAGCCGTGCTGGTCCTGAATAGCATTCCCTTTGGGTACCTGCACCCTATAGTTGGCGTCCTCTGTCGGACCTATGATGGGAAACATTTCCGTATCTGAATGGCCCCATCCGGGACTGTCCTTCTGATGAATAAATTCATAGTTGTTTTCCTTATAACTGATGAGCTCACCTTGGTTGATAAGTACTGAATGACTCCCATTCTTTAGTGTAACCATAAACTATTGATTGATAAGTCGATAGATGAGAATGGCAGATCTTTTGGTCAAATCCTCTATCGTATTGAGATTTACAGTTTCATTGGGCGTATGTGCGCCGGAACCCATGGTGCCAAGTCCGTCCAGACAATCCACATAATCTGCGACAAAAGAAACATCTGCTGCTCCTCTTCTTCCTGGATCATAACCTAAAACCTCCCCTTGCCCAAGATCTAAGCTCACCTCGTTCAGGGTAGCCAGTAACTCAAGGTTGCCTTCGGTAGGACCCATGGCCGGATAACTATCCGTAAAGGAAATGGTAGCGGAAGTTTTGGGTAGATTATCAGCCACGATCTGCTTCATTTTTTCCCTTGCACTATTTTTTTGTTCTTCAGAAATAAAACGTAGTCCGCCTTTCACAACGGCCGTTTGTGCTACTACATTCGATTTGCCAAACACCTCACCACTACTTTTTAAAGGGTTGTACTCAACAAAAGTTCCCCCCAACAGAATTCCGGGATTAAACGTAAGGAATTCTTCTCCCCTTACTTCATCGTAAAATGAATTTAAAATCCGACTCATCTCAAAGATGGCACCTGCTCCGGTTCTCTCACTGAAAACACCGGACGAATGCGCCCTTTTTCCCTTCACCTCAACCTGCCATCCCGATGCTCCCCTACGGGCGACAGTGGCGTAATTAAAGCCTGTGGATGTTTCGTATCCGAGAGCAATGTCGCTCCTCTGGGCCGCCTCGATAAGATCCCTCCTGCTAATATCCAAAGGTTTTCCCGTGCTTTCCTCGTCTCCGGTAAATGCAACTATGATCTGGGCATCTCCCAACAAGTTTTGTTCGTGCAAAGCCTTCAAGGCGTAAAGAATAATTACATCCCCGCCTTTCATATCGTTTCCACCGGGTGCATGGGCTATACTGTCATTGACTTTTTCAAATTTTTGAAAAGGACTATTCTCCTCAAAAACAGTGTCCAAATGACCAATTAAAAGTAATTTCTTCCCTTTATTTCCCTTGGTTTCTGCAAATAAGTGACCGGCCCGGTTCATTTCCGCCGGCATTTCTATCCAACGGCTTGTAAATTCAATATCCTCAAAGGCATTTTGAAAAACCTTTCCCACCTCTTGAACCCCTTTTGCATTGAGAGTGCCACTATTGATGTTTACAACTTCTTCAAGGAAATCGACTGCCTCATTGTTGTTCTTTTCAACGGTAGCGACAATCCTCTTTTCTGTGCGTGTCAATTTTTGAGTAAATGAGCAGAGTGGAATGGCCAAGGCCATCAATAAAAATAAATTTTTACGCATAATCAAAGGATTTTTTTTGGCATCAAAAGATAGGAAAACTATTCAAGAAAGCCTTGCTTTTTCATCCAGTCGTCATTGTAGATCTTACCTACATACCTGCTGCCATGATCGTGGAAAAGCACCACTACAACATCGTCTTCCTTGAAATGCTCCTGTAATTGGATGACCCCTTTTATCGCTGCTCCCGCAGAATTTCCAAGAAACATACCCTCTTCCCTTGCCAGGCGGCGAGTATAAACGGCTGCATCTTTATCGGTTACCTTGGTAAAGCCGTCGATGATATCAAAATCGACATTATTTGGCAGTATATCTTCCCCTATCCCTTCTGTGACATAGGGATAGATCTCATTTTTGTCAAAAACTCCCGTCTCGTGATATTTCTTAAAAACAGAGCCATAGGTATCTACACCCCAAACTTTAATATTGGGGTTTTTGGATTTCAGAAAGCCACCTACTCCTGAGATCGTCCCGCCTGTGCCTACCCCCACCACAAAATGTGTGACCTTCCCATCGGTTTGTTCCCAAATTTCGGGACCGGTGGTTAGGAAATGGGCTTTGGTATTTGATGGATTATCGTATTGATTTACGTACCAGGAGTTTGGAATCTCCTCAGACAACCTCTTTGCCGTAGAATAATAACTTCTGGGATCTTCAGGAGCTACATCTGTGGGACAAACATGGACCTCACTCCCCATGGCCTTCAGGATATCTATTTTTTCCTTAGACTGCTTGTCGCTGATCACACATATCATTTTATAACCCTTAACCACTGCTGCCAAGGCGAGACCCATACCTGTATTCCCTGAAGTCCCTTCAATAATGGTTCCTCCCGGTTTGAGCTTTCCTTCGGCAACGGCATCTTCAACCATTTGAATCGCCATGCGATCTTTAGTAGAGTTTCCCGGGTTAAAAGTTTCGTACTTGGCCAGAACCAGGCAGGGTAAATCCCCTGTTAGTTTATTCAGTTTTACAAGTGGAGTTCCTCCGATGGTACCCAAAATGTTCTCTGCGTATTTCATAGGCTGCAAAGATACAGGTTCATAAAATTAAGGCCTAAGAAGTGGAAAAAATTGACAGATTTTTTAACCGTAAAACGAAGAGGGATGCATCAGTCGAATTTGATCGCCTTAACCGGACTAATCCTGGTAATAATATGTGAGGGAATCAACAACATCAGCATACACAAGAGTAAGACCCCGGCATTGAGAAGGATCACCATGGGCAGGTCGATGTAAACCGGGATATAATCAATATAGTATTCCTGAGGATTGGGAAACTGGAAGTATCGAAATGTATCCTGTAACCAGATCAGGCCAAGTCCCAAAAGGTTACCCCAAAACAAACCAATAAGAATGAGGTATGCCGCGTTGTAGAGGAAAACCTTTCTTATACTCCAGTTAGACGAACCCAACGCCTTTAAGACACCTATCATCGGAGTTCTTTCAAGGATTAGTACCAGCAGGGCAGTGATCATATTGATCCCTCCTACGATGATCATAATCCCAATGATAATTCCGATATTAAAATCGAACAATCCTATCCACTCAAAGATCTTGTAATATTTGTTCTGAATGGTCTGAGTATCCAGGGTACTCAAAGTTTGACCATAGATTTCAGCGCTTTTTTCGTCTATGGCATCGAAGTCGGTTAGAAAAACCTCAAAATTCCCAACCTCATTGTTATCCCATTGATTAATCCGCTGAATGTGGCGTATATCGATAAGAATATAGGTACCATCGAACTCTTCAAATCCACTGTCGTAGATGCCTGTAATTCTGAACTTGCGCTGATTTGGAATTCTTGACGGATCCTCATCCTTGAGAAAAAAGGTAAAGAACTCATCCCCCACATCCAATCGAAGCCTTGAAGCCATCACAGCAGACATAAGCACGTCTTCATTGAGATCTGAGGAATAGTTTGGGAGATTTCCACTGATCAGAAAGTCTTCAAAGGCGGTCCAATCATAATCCTCACCAACGCCCTTGGCAATGATCCCCTCGAAAGTATCTTCGGTGCGAATAATCCCCGCTTTGGTGGCAACTGCCTGTATATGGCTTATCCCTTCAACACTATCAAAGTCCGGATAAAATTCTTGTTCTAAAGACACCGGGATAACAGAAACCTCGGAGTTGTTATTATCGTAATTGTAAATTTGGATATGCCCATTAAAGGCCGCTATTTTTTCCCGAATCTTATATTTAAGTCCAACCCCTGTAGCTACGGCAATTAGCATCATCAAAATCCCCAAAGCTATAGCCGCAATGGCTATTTTTATTATTGGAGCAGATATGCTAATTTTATGCTGCTTACCTTTGATAAGGCGCTTTGCGATAAACAGTTCTAAATTCAACCGATGTTTTTTTTTCTCCCTCAAAAATACAGTTTTCATCTGTTAGTTACCCATGTTTCTCAACTTGAAGAAAAGGTTGTTAAAGGGTCTCTTCTCTTAAATCGGTTGTTCCTCGGATTGTGTTTTCTCACTGTATCCCTAGTGTATGGTTGCGGTAACTCAGCTCATACTACTTCATCTGCAGATAAAAATCCTCCCTTGGAAGAAATGATTGTTCCTACTGCCGAGGTTGTCGTTGGAGCGAACAGAACTGACCTATATCTCCCTCTTTTAAAGGGTAAAAAAGTAGGCCTGGTAGCCAATCAGACCAGTGTGATTTTCAGAGAGAATGATCAAATAGGTAGCGGAAAACCATCCCATACACATCTAGTTGATTCTCTGCTTGCTCTAAACATTGATCTGCTCAAAGTTTTTGCCCCTGAGCATGGCTTTCGGGGTACTGCCGATGCGGGTGAAAAAGTAAATGACGGCATAGACAATCGCAGTGGTTTACCTGTGATTTCACTCTACGGGGCCAATCGCAAACCCGAAAAATCACAACTCGAAGGTCTGGAAGTTGTAATCTTCGACATACAGGATGTGGGTGTAAGGTTTTATACTTACATCGCCACTCTGCAACTCGTAATGGAGGCCTGTGCAGAGTCGGGAATACCAATTATTGTTTTAGACCGACCTAATCCTAACGGGCATTATATTGACGGCCCTACCATGGAAACGGAGTATAAAAGTTTCCTCGGTATGACATCAATTCCATTAGTTTACGGGATGACCATTGGGGAGTACGCCAAGATGATAAACGATGAAGGTTGGCTGGAAGGCGGACTTACCGCAGAATTGACGGTAATTCCCTTAGAGAATTACACGCATCAGACGGCATACAGCCTTGCGGTTAAACCCTCCCCGAATTTACCCAATGACCAGGCTATCAACCTTTATCCGAGTCTGGGCTTGTTTGAAGGCACTAACATCAACGCAGGAAGGGGTACGGATCATCAGTTTCAGCAGTACGGTGCTCCATTTTTAAATCCTGAAGTATTTAGCTTTAGTTATACTCCGGAGTCGAATCCCGGCGCCAAATCCCCTAAACATCTGGAAGAACTGTGCTATGGTGAAAGTCTTGAGGATATAGGCCGACTAGACGAAGTTTCCCTCGAATGGTTGCTAAAGGCTTATAAAAACTGTACAGAAAAAGATCGCTTTTTCAACACTTCCGGATTCAGTAAGCACGCAGGGACGGCAAAGTTGCAAATGCAAATAGAAGCCGGATTCACCGAAGAACAAATTAAGGAAACGTGGAAGGCAGATCTTCAATCTTTTAAAAAGATCAGAAAAAAGTACCTTCTTTATCCCTGAGTGGTATTCTCTCCGCCCGAAGGTTTACGGTATTTGTGAAATGGTTGTTTGAGCAAGCCCATTATCGAACCGTTTTCCTGCTTATCGGGAAAGGTATCTACTCCATAAACGATCGACTCCCGATCTAATTCCATATAAGTTCCAAACAATCTGTCCCAGATGGAAAAGATATTTCCGTAATTGGAATCGGTATAGGGCAAGACAAAGTGATGATGAACCTTGTGCATGTCTGGTGAAACCAAAACATAGCTGATGATCCGATCTATTGTTTTCGGTAGTCTTATGTTCGCATGGGTAAACTGCGTGGCTACAAGGGAAAGGGACTGATACAGCATGACAATTCCGATAGGCGCTCCAACCAGAAATACCCCCAATAATGTAAAAGTAAATCGGATAAGACTCTCAAGCGGATGATGCCTGTTGGCTGTGGTAGTATCTACCTCGTGATCTGTGTGATGCACCAGGTGGATCATCCATAGTGGTTTTACCTTGTGCTCCACATAATGTGCCAGATAGGCCCCGAAAAAATCGAGTAAGAGAACACCGAGAAGAATATAAAGCCACAGGGGCATGGCGGGTAACCAATTGATGAGTCCAAACTGATTCTCTGCCACCCAATCGCTGGACTTTAGCAAGAGAAAAGCCAATGCGAAATTGATAACAATAGTGGTGAGTGTAAAGAAAAAATTGGGCAGGGCGTGTCTCCACTTTTTGTAGCGGAAACGAAAGAGGGGTACTGTCCCTTCCAGCAACCAAAAAAAACTGATTCCCAATACCAATAACAAGCTTCTGTGGCTCGAGGGTATCGTTTCGAAATATTGAATTAGGGTTTCCACAGGGGTAAAAATAAAGAATTTGAGAAAAAAGAGTTCAGAATCAGACTTTAATCCTCTTTTTCATTTCCTCGACTATATTAAACGCTGCCGGGCAAACAAAGGTGTTTTTCACAGTGAGTTTGCCAATTTGTTCAAATCGCCTTCGATCGGTATGCGGATATTCGCGGCATGCCTTTGGTCTTATTTCGTAAATACTGCAATAATTATCGGACCCCAGAAAAGGACATGGAAGCTGCTGCAACACCTTATCCCCATCCTCATCGGTCCTGAGGTAGGTTTCCTCAAAGCTGGCAACATTCATTTTAAAATGCTTCGAAATTCTATTAATATCTGTTCTTGTCAAAAGCGGGCCCGCCGTTTTACAACAGTTGGCACAACTGAGACAGTCTGTCTTTTCAAACTCATCCCGATGCAGATTTTGCGCAATGTCGTCGAGATTTTTGGGCGGTCTTTTTTTTAAGCGGGTAAAAAAATGTCGGTTTTCACGCTCTTTTTCTCTGGCCTTTTTTGGGAGGGCATTCAGAATATGCTGCATTTCGCTGCTCATCGTTTTCTTTAATTTCAGGCCGATTTTGTTTTTCTTACCGCTGCAAATATCCCAATTTTGCATGAAAGAGTAGGCGTAATGGCAGTGGATGTTTTCGGCAAGGCAATTCTGGATTATCATTCCGGAGAAACAACAGGGGAGATACGCACCTTTTCTTCTCTTCAGGAACAGGATTCATTCCCTGTTTCGCATCTTTTCAGAAGTTATGATAGCATGGCCCTTTTGGAAAGAAAGGCTTTAGATCTTTGCAAGGGGCGGGTACTAGACATAGGCTGTGGTGCCGGAAGTCATAGCCTTTACCTACAATCCAAGGGTTTTGATGTAACTTCTATCGATATTTCGCCAGGAGCGGTCCAGGTCTGTAAAGCGAGGGGATTAAAAGATGTTATAGAATCTGATTTCTGGCAATACGAGGGAGACACCTTCGATACCCTTCTATTACTTATGAATGGAATAGGGATTGTAGGGCAGTTGTCTCAACTCGCCGCCTTCCTTCAAAAGGCAAGGAAGCTGCTAAAGCCCGGGGGCCAAATTATTTTTGATTCCAGTGATATCATTTATATGTACGATCAGGACGAAGATGGCGGTTTTTGGGTTCCTGAAGACATACCTTACTACGGGGAGCTCACCTATGAAATACAATACAATAGCTATAAAAGTGCTCCCTTTGCATGGCTTTTTGTCGATTTTACTACCCTACTTGCTGAAGCTAGGAAGGAAGGATTTGCTTGCAATCTTGTAAGGAAAGGAGATCATTTCGACTATTTGGCCAAATTAACAGTCGAAGTGTAATAGGAAGGACTATTCTCCGTTTATTTTTAGGGTTTTAGGCCCAATACTTGTTATAAGACTGTAGATATCATAGTTTTAAAAGATAATAATGAGAAAGAAGTATTATTTTTTCCTGATAGGCTTGTTCCTTCTCGCTGCTTGTACTAAGGATAGTAATGGCCCGGGAGGAAATGATCCGGATCCAATTGATAAGTCGGCAAATTTATTGGCTACCGGAGATTCGGCCAATGACATCCTCACCAATGATACCTTTACTACCTTACTGATTGAAATCGGATACGTAACCGGTTTTCAGCCCAGTGCTGAGGCCATGAACAATTTTCAGGCCTTTCTTCAGGCGCGGACGTTTAAACAGGATATCCAGGTACAATATCTGGAGTTGCCCAGTCCGAATGAAAATGACCTTTCTCTGCAGGAAATCGCTGATCTGGAAAGTGAAAACCGTACAGCCTTTAATGAGGGTTCTACCCTGGCTATTTATATTTATTTTGCCGATGCTCCGGCAGACACTGACGATCCTCAGGAGGGTACCGTTACTCTCGGAGCTGTATATCGAAATACTTCTATGGTTATCTATGAATCGACGGTTAGAGAGCTCGGAGTAAATAATAGTCAGATTACCATCGCCGACGTAGAAACCGCTGCCCTCAACCACGAATTTGGTCATCTGCTTGGTCTCGTAGATCTGGGGTCACCCCCTGTAAATGCTCATGAAGATCCCAACGCGGAACACCACTGTGATATCAATGGCTGCCTGATGCGAGCCGAATTGCAGTTTGGCGGAGGATTATTGGGTATGATGAATAAGCGAATATCTACAGGCAAGGCTGCCGTTCCGGGATTAGACGATGAATGTATTGCTGATCTGCAAGCCAACGGCGGAAAGTAAGGTAACCCTCTAGCTTATTTAAGCCCTTTTTGTTGAAAATTAGGGAATATTTAAATATTTATGCGTTTGCAGTGAGACTTTCCATTTGGGATGGGCCATTACATAGTCTACAATAAGCGGCGTCACTTTTTCCCTGACACTCCATTCAGGTTGTAAATACAACACGCAATTTTCACTTACTTTGGCAGCGTGTTCTTCGGCAAATCTCAAATCATCGCGATTGTACACGATTACTT
Organism: Flavobacteriaceae bacterium; assembly: GCA_013042315.1. GTDB lineage: Bacteria > Bacteroidota > Bacteroidia > Flavobacteriales > Flavobacteriaceae > Muriicola. The sequence continues at coordinate 18,102 of JABDQM010000221.1, forward strand.
TTAATTCATCTGCCTTAAGATGGATATCGCCAACCGGTGCCTTATTTTTTTTGGGGGAAAGGCAAATCCAGTCCCAAGTCCCGCTGAGAGGGTAAGCTCCCGAGGTTTCTATATGAATTTGGAGTTGCTTTTCCTTTAACTGGGTAGTTAGGGGAGTCATATCCCAGGTCAGGGGTTCTCCACCGGTGACTACTATGGTATCTGAGTATTTTGCAGCATTCTCTACTATAGCCTTAACTGCTGTGGGAGGATGGATTTCGGCGTTCCAGCTCTCCTTCACATCGCACCAATGACATCCAACATCACAGCCTCCAATTCTGATAAAATAAGCCGCAGTTCCTTTGTGATATCCTTCCCCCTGAATGGTATAGAATTCTTCCATTAAGGGGAGCATTTTCCCTTCGTTGACCAATTCCATGACCGCTTTTGCTTCCATGGCGCAAAGATACGGCATCCTTATGGAGAAAACATAGCAATGCCCTATGGAAGCCGTCTAATTTTTGGCTGCAATAACATCTATTTCCACCTTCGCGTTACGCGCCAGACCTGAAGCCGCAAAGGTGGTGCGTGCTGGTTTATTAGTAAAGTATTTGGAGTATACTTCATTAAAGGAGGAGAAGTCTTCCATCGTGCTGAGAATAACTGTGCATTTGACGACGTTTTCGAGACCTAATCCGTGTTGTTCCAGAACGGCTTTAATATTTGATATTGCCTGGGATGTTTCCGCTTGGATCCCTCCTTCCACCATAGTTCTGGTGCTGTGATCCATCCCAATTTGCCCTGCGAGGAAAAACAAATTTCCGACTTCCACAGCATCACTGAACGGGGCCCCTTGCTTTTTAGGCTCATGAGATTGATGAAATATTATTTTGGGCGTATCCTGCGACATCGCCATAGGCATACCGAGAAAGAAGCAAAACAGAAAAAGTGGAACGCAGTATTTCATAATGTGCAGTTTTATTGTTGCTTAAAATTACCCTATTTTTATTGAAAATTAAGAATCATGAGCAAGAAGGACGAATTCTTCGCACATATTGAAAAAGGGTATACCACCAAAGGTGATTTTGTCTCCATGGGAGCGGCAATGCTCGATGGAGAAACCATCACCAATGCCCTGGTGAAAATTCCTCTGAAAACACTGAACCGTCATGGCCTGATCGCCGGTGCTACCGGAACCGGAAAAACCAAAACACTACAAGTGTTGGCAGAAAACCTTTCAGAGAAAGGGATTCCTGTGATGCTCATGGACCTGAAAGGAGACCTCAGCGGTCTGGCTAAGCCCAGTCCGGGTCATCCCAAAATTGATGAGAGACACGAAAAAATTGGTTTCCCCTTTACGGCTAAGAAGTTTCCTGTGGAGATTCTATCTCTTTCCGAACAGGATGGAGTAAAATTAAGGGCAACCGTATCCGAATTTGGTCCTGTCTTACTCTCCAGGATCCTGAATTTGTCGGTGACACAGGAAGGCATCGTTGCCGTGATTTTTAAGTACTGCGACGATCATAAATTACCTCTCCTCGATCTCAAGGATTTTAAAAAAGTCTTGCAATATTCCACGGGAGAAGGCAAAAAGGAATTCGAAGATAATTACGGTAGAATAGCTACGAGCTCCACAGGAGCCATCCTTCGCAAAATTATTGAACTGGAGCAACAGGGAGCTGATCTTTTCTTCGGAGAAAAATCCTTTGATGTAAGCGACCTTACCAGAATCGATGAAAATGGCAGGGGTATCATTAGCATTTTAAGACTTACCGACATACAGGACCGACCTAAGTTATTTTCGACTTTTATGCTGAGCTTACTGGCTGAGGTGTACGCTACATTTCCCGAACAGGGCGACAGTGACCGGCCAGAACTCATCCTCTTTATCGACGAGGCCCACCTCATCTTTAAGGAAGCGTCTAAAGCCTTATTAGACCAAATTGAAAGCATAGTTAAACTCATACGTTCCAAAGGGATCGGATTGTACTTTGTCACCCAGAATCCAACTGACGTCCCCGACGCCGTTCTCTCCCAGCTGGGATTAAAGGTGCAGCATGCCCTAAGAGCATTCACCGCTAAAGACAGAAAGGCGATCAAGCTCACTGCAGAAAACTATCCCATTTCAGAATATTACGATACTAAAGAAGTACTAACATCACTGGGGATAGGCGAAGCTTTGATCAGTGCATTGGACGAAAAAGGGCGGCCTACCCCTCTGGCGGCAACGCTCTTAAGAGCTCCTATGAGTAGAATGGATATCCTGACTAAAAAGGAATTAAAGGAAGTCATCGATAATTCGCGACTCGTCCAAAAATACAATGAAAGCATCGACCGGGAAAGTGCCTATGAAATCCTCAACGAGAAGATCGAAAAAGCGGAAGAAAAAGCTAAAGAAGAAGAATCCAGATCATCAGAAAAATCAAGATCTACGACCAGCCGAAGACGAAGTACCCGCCAAAACCCGGTGGTAAAAGTCCTTACCAGTGCTACTTTTATCCGAGGGGTTCTTGGTATTCTTCGCAAAGCAATGAAATAAACCGACTTAAAACAGCTATTTAAAGTCAATTCTCAAAACTACAATCAATGAAATATTTCTCCGGCCTATGCCTTTTCCTACTTCTTTTGATCTCTTGTAAAAAGGAACAGGATCCCAAATTTAGTATCACAAAAGACCGAGTTGGAATGATTGAAAAGTCGACCAAAATAAATGAACTGAATAAAATATTTGAAGCTGATTCCTTGATTAATCCGTCCTCTTTACCGGGAGGGAAGAGAACATCAAACCTTATTGAGGTTTACGAAAAGGGCGGAAAACATTTACTGAGTATTACGCCTTCGGCTGACAGTATTCCCGGTATCGCAAACATCCGTTTACACGATGGGCGATACACGACTGAAGGTGGTATCTCGGTCTTGAGTACTTTTAAGGATATACGAGAAAAACTCTCCGTAAAAAAGGTGATCACTTCTCTGAACAATGTAGTGGTTCTGATTAAGGATAATGACGTTTATTTCACCATCAGCAAAGATGAGTTGCCTGCAGAGCTCCGATTTAATAATACCGATATCGATGTGGTGCAAATTCCTGACGGGGCTAAGATCAAGTATATGATGGTTGGCTGGAACTAAATATTTCGGTAAACGTCTATAAATCGGACTTTTAGCTGTTAATTAATTCAAAAGTATTGGAGGCTAAAGCTAGGTTTTGCTTACTTTAAAGCAAATAACCGCCATATGAAAGCTCTCACCGCTGTACTTCTACTCATTTTTACTTCTCAAATTTCAATAGGACAGTATGAATATGATCTATCTGTTGAACATCCTTATGGCCTGCCGAACCCCGATGCACCGCAAGAATTATTAGACTTTGCCCCATTGATAGGGGAATGCGACTGCACCTCCGTCTCCAGGAAGCAGGATCAAAGTTGGGCTGAGCCAATTGATATGATTTGGCGATTTAAATATATCATGAATGGTTTCGCAGTTCAGGACGAAACCCTAAAGGCAGACGGCAAACACTCGGGTAGTATACGTCAATTTGTAAAAGACAGCACACGCTGGTATGTTCATTACTACAGTTCCGGGTCACCTTCAACGATCCTGCCGGCTTGGGAAGGGAACAAGTCTGAGAATGGTGATATAGTGTTATACCGGGAACAAAAAGCTCCAAATGGTCTGGATGGTTTTTATAAGATCACATTTTCAGAAATTAACGCAGATGGGTTCAAATGGCTGGGCGAATGGGTAAATAAAGAAGAGACCTTTTCTTTCCCTACCTGGAAAATAGATTGCA
>JABDQM010000222.1 GCA_013042315.1 Flavobacteriaceae bacterium
CGACTTGCTCATGAGAAAAATATAAAAGTAGTCCCACTGGTTGGTCCGTCTTCCATAATTCTGGCTCTGATGGCCAGCGGTTTAAACGGGCAACATTTTTGTTTTCACGGATATCTCCCCATTGAAACTAGTGAGCGTAAAAAAAGTCTTAAGAGTTTAGAGCGGGAGTCGAGAGAAAGGAACCAAACTCAACTTTTTATTGAAACCCCGTATCGGAATGATAAATTGTTTCAGGATCTTATCAAGGTCTTGGCTCCATCAACCCTACTTTGCATCGCAGCAGATATAACTTTACCCGGGGAATTTATTCGCACTATGCCTGTAGCATCCTGGCAAAATGAGTCTCCGGACTTACATAAAAGACCGGCGATCTTCCTTCTTCACGCTTAATAAGTCGTACTCGGTTATATCTTTGGGTTTTTCTCAGCAGCTATTGACGACACGTCGTATCCGGAAAATTTCTTCAGGTAATTTGAGATACTTGTACCATAGGCGTCAGCTACGTCTAGTTGACCGTATGACCTCAGGAACTTTTTTACATTCCCTGGTCCGGCCAAGTGAGCAGCGGCCAGAATACCTGATTCAGAAATCTCGATTCCCCTTATGGTCTTACCGACAAATCTCCGGATATCTCTTCTGAGAATCCATTTATTACGAGACAGATTGGTTTTGAAAACCTGCTCTTGAAGTGTGGGATCATTGAGAAATTGCGTTGCATTATAAACCCCCATCAATTGGAGTGTTCCAATGCCAAACTGATACTTACCCAGATAGCCTAAAGTGTTGATTGTGAAGTAATTTCCCTGAGATTCCTTAAAAGCCAAAGCCTCTTTGAAACCAATAAAGGAACTACCCACAAAGGGCGGTATCACCATTGAAGATGGCACGTTGGTTCTGTCTTTGGGAAACAAAACCGGAGTAGGTTCTCTAACAATTAGCGCTTCAGGTACTTCTACTTCATTGCTCGGAGAAGTGCCAAAGCTCGCTAACATTAAAATCATGATAAGAGGACAGAATAAACTAATCCACTTTCTCATAGTTGTGTTTTCTTAAGACTTAAAATCCAAAAAGGGATCTGCTTAAATTTCACACTTCAAAGATAAAGCAGCTTTTTTCTTACAGCCTCATAGTGAACTAAGTTTTGTGATACTTTTAGGACAAAAGGATAATTTTAACCGTTTAACTACCTATCTGTTAATATTTTGGCTGTTTATCCATCGGACGTATTGCGCCTTATTCCGGTTGTGTTGTTGCAAGTTCTCCGCGAATTTGTGGTATCCAAAATTCTCTACGTCTGCAACAAAATAGTAGTAATCGTGATCCTCCGCATTTAAAACGGCATCAATCGCTGAGATGTCGGGCATAGCGATGGGACCCGGAGGCAGTCCTGCGTATTTATAGGTGTTATATGGGGAATCGATGGTGAGATCCCGATAAAGAACACGTCTAATAATAGTATCCCAGTTATTCAGTTGTCGTTTTAGGGCAAAAATCACCGTAGGATCGGCTTGTAAGGCCATTCCCTTTCGCAAACGGTTTAAATAAACCCCAGCTACCCTTGGCCTTTCATCTACCTTAGCACTTTCCTTCTGAACTATGGAGGCCAGGGCTATAACTTCATTTGTACTCAGGCCTAATTTACCTGCTTTTTGCATCCGGTTTTCATTCCAAAACCTGTCATACTCCTGTTCCATCCTGTTTCTAAAGTCGAAAGCAGAAGAATTCCAGAAAAACTCATAGGTATTGGGAATGTATAGTCCTATACTGGTTTCGGCAGTAAGATTTCTATCATTCAGGAATTTTTCATCGCGAAATGAATCTAGTAGGGAACTACTATCTGCCTCAATTTGTGCAGCAATCCGACCCGCAAGTGCCGGGAGGGATTCCTGATTGTTAAAAGAGACCATTACCGGTGTATTTGCGCTGCGAAGGGTGTTGACAATTTCATTGTTGTTCATGCCTTTTTTAAGGATGTACTTGCCTCCTTTTATTCTGTATTGTTTCTTTTCAGCTACTGTTTGAAACGAACCAAAGTCTTTTAACAGAGGGGTTAAACGCTGCTGCAATTCTGGCATATCTGCCCCTGAAGGAATATAAATAGCGGCTTCATTATTATTAAAAGCCGTATTTGGAGAAAAAAAGGCTGAATACACAAAGTATACAAAAATACCTCCCCCCAGTACACCAAGGAGCAAAACGGCAATGACTATTCTTTTTAAGTACATATCGGATTAAATTTTTGATACAGATACTGATCTTTATAGGAGCCCTGCCATCTTACCCAGTCTTTTTTAATTCCGGTCCTTGTAAATGCCAGCTTTTCAAACAAGTTTATACTAGGAGTGTTATCCTCAAGCACATGGGCATATACCTGCCTTACATTTAAGGTGGTAAAGGCAAATTGCACAACGAGATCGACGGCCTCGGCACCTGATCCTCTATTTCGTTTTTCCTGATCGAGAATTACCAGACCCAGGCCTACACGCTCGTGCTTAGGATCAAAATCAAAAAGATCGATCAAACCAATGAGCTCCTTTTTTAAATCGCATATTGCCAGTCGCAATTGCTTTACCTCATAAATATCCCTGTGTGCGTTGTCTAAATATTGTTTCAAAACATGGCGGGAATACGGATGTTGTGTACCGCTGATCTCCCATAGGTCGGTGTCATTTTCCAACAGGTAAAGAAAATCCAGATCCTCCGGTTCTAATGCTCTAAGAAGAACTTTTTTGCCTTTTAGTTTTACCACTTGATTTCCCCTTTAAATACAAATGTTGCAGGTCCTTCAAGTACAACATCTTCAAATCCCTTTTTTGCCGCCTTAAACGTCACGCTGAGATCTCCTCCTTTTGTTTTTATATGTATCCTATCTGCTTCAGTTTTTGAGACAAAGTGCATAGCAAGGGCCACAGCAGTTACCCCTGTCCCACAGGAATAGGTCTCATCTTCTACTCCGCGTTCGTAGGTTCTCACCCAGAAGCTATCAGGAGCCAGCTGTTCAACAAAATTCACATTACTGCCAGTCTCCCCGTATATCCCATATCTGATCCTCCTGCCTTCTTTTACAACATCCATGGCTTGAAGATCTTTTACGAGTTGAACGTGGTGCGGCGATCCGGTATCTAAGAAATACGCATTGCGCTTTTTACTGATCCTGCCTACATCAGACATCTTTAATGCCACCTGTTCCCCTGAAACAGAAGCTTGGTGGTTGCCATCGCTCGCCTCAAAAGAAGCGTCTTTCTCTATGAGTCCCAGGTCTCTGGCAAAAGCAACCAGACACCGGCCCCCATTGCCACACATCGACCCTATTTTCCCGTCAGCATTGAAATAGACCATTTTAAAATCTGCCGACTTGTCATTTTCCAACAAGAGCAGGCCATCAGCACCAATGCCAAATCGTCTGTCGCATAGTTGTTCGATAAGATTGGTATTGTTTTTGGGGAACGTATTCTGTCGATTATCTAGTATGATAAAGTCGTTTCCTGTGCCCTGATATTTGTGAAATTGAAGTTCCATAGCCAAGATCAAGGTACAAAGATAGGACATTATTTAAGGTATTTTTAGCAGTTAAAAAGGCGTTAAAGAGCAAGATGATCTTTCTAAAACTTTTAATTTTAAAATGAATAAAATCAAAAAACGTATGAGACGATTTTCAAGTTTGCTTATGGTGGCCATCTTCGGAGGTGCAATCACTCTGGGTGGCTATAAATTATTTATTGAAAAGAACAATTCGGATTTGGCATTCACAGATAGTGATATGCCTGTATTCAGGACAAGCACAACGCCCACATCCTCTGCCGGAGCAGGGATTGATGCTGTTGATTTTACCACGGCGGCCGAGAATACGGTGAATGCGGTGGTGCACGTTAAGAATCTGACCCTCAGTAAAGCATCTGGATTTTTCGATTTCTTTTATGGATCAGAAGCCAGACAGGTACCACAGGTAGGAACGGGATCAGGAGTAATTATTTCTCCCGATGGATACATTGTTACCAATAACCACGTGATCGCCAAATCTAAGGAGCTGAAGGTAACCTTAAACAACAATAAGACGTACGATGCCGAACTTATTGGCACAGATCCCAATTCGGATATTGCACTTATAAAAATAGAGGCAGACCGACCCCTACCCTATCTGGCTTTCGGGGATTCTGACAACACCAAGGTTGGAGAGTGGGTACTTGCAGTAGGGAATCCTTTTAATTTAACCTCCACAGTTACTGCGGGAATCGTTAGTGCCAAAGCTAGGGCCCTCGGTAGTTCAGAACAGTCATTTATCCAGACAGACGCTGCAGTTAACCCCGGAAATAGCGGGGGTGCTCTGGTCAACACTAATGGCGATTTGATCGGAATTAACACGGCTATCACCTCACAGACTGGCTCTTATGTGGGTTATTCGTTCGCTGTCCCCAGCAACATCGCAAAAAAAATTATCGAGGATATTCTCGAATATGGAAATGTTCAAAAAGGAATGCTCGGTATTTCTGCGCCAAGAGTAAATACCCCTTACGCCATAGAAAATGGCATCAACGAGATTGAAGGCGTATACGTAGGTAATGTTGAAGAAGAATCTGGAGCAGATGATGCCGGACTTCAAACAGGAGATATCATCAAACAGATCGATGACATCAAAATTAGGAGGTTTGCAGACCTTACCGGCTACATCTCAACCAAGAGGCCGGGAGATGAAGTACAGGTAACTGTGAAAAGAGATGATGATATAATGTTACTCCCTGTAACCTTAAAGGAAAGACAGTCGCTTATCGTGCCTGTAATGGGACTCGTAGTTAAAAATCTGACCGAAAAGGACAAGAAAGTCTTTAAAATAGAAGAAGGTGTAAAAATTACCGGTATCCCGGAAACCTACAGAAGGGACGGACTGGAACTAGAAGGAAGTGTCATTTTGGAAATTGACGGCGAACCTATTAATAATATTCAGGACGCCAGAATTGAATTTGGAAAGATCACCCGATACGGAAAAACAGTGATCACCTTGCTAAACAAAGATGGCGAAAGGGAAAGAGTAATTTTCCAATAAGTCTGAAATTAATGATTATTCAAAAGCGCATCTTAGTGATGCGCTTTTTTAATTGCAGATCATTGTGCGAAAACGTTTGAAATCTATAATTTTGCAAAAAATTTAAACAACCGCCTCAATGAATAAATTTTCATCTTACGAGAAGGAGTTAGCCTTCCAGGCAGATCGAAGAAAAGCGACTACCGAATTCATAAAGATCATCAGTGACCTTTGGTATGACAGAGCAATAGAAGTTGTGCTTTTCAAAAACCAGATCATTGATAAACCCGTTAGTGACATCATTAACCTTCACGAATACGCCGGGCAATTTGTACAAAAGCCCATTTCAATATTCGATTCGGTGGAGATCCTCAGGGCGATAAATGATTTAAAATTACCCCCTTCCAAGCTCGATATAGGGAAGCTTACCTATGAATACCACTCAGAAGATGTAGGGCAGTACAGCAATGTTAAGGCCTTTGTAGTAGACAAACTCAAGGATGCGCGAAAAAGCAAGGAAATAGAACCAAAGGACGTAATTCTTTACGGATTTGGTCGAATCGGAAGATTGCTCGCCAGAGAACTAATGGCCAAAACAGGAAAGGGAAATCAGTTAAGGCTTAGAGCGGTAGTGACCCGTGGAGAACTCAGCCAGGAGGTTTTGGAAAAAAGGGCGATGCTCTTAAGAACAGATTCGGTTCACGGACAATTTAGTGGTACAGTGGAGGCCGATATAAAGAACAAGGCCCTGGTGATCAATGGTACAACAGTTCATATGATTTCTGCCGGAGTTCCGGAGGAGGTAGACTATACAGCATACGGGATTCAAAATGCATTGGTGATAGACAATACAGGGGCCTATAGGGATGAAAAATCACTTTCTCGTCACCTGAAAGCAGATGGGGTTGAAAAAGTATTATTAACTGCCCCCGGAAAAGATGTTCCAAATATAGTCCACGGTGTTAATCAGCGTGAATTTAATCCGGATACCACAAGTGTTTACTCTGCTGCATCCTGCACCACGAATGCTATCACTCCTGTGTTAAAGGTAGTAGAGGATTCCCTAGGGATCGTAAAAGGTCATTTGGAAACCATTCACGCCTATACCAATGATCAAAACCTTGTGGATAATATGCATGGGAAATACCGTAGAGGCAGGGCGGCAGCTTTAAATATGGTTATTACAGAAACCGGTGCTGGCAAAGCGGTAGCCAAGGCCCTTCCTGCCCTTAAAGGCAAGCTTACTTCGAACGCAATTAGGGTACCGGTGCCTAACGGATCATTGGCCATATTAAATCTGGAGGTGAAAAATAAAACATCCAAGGACGGTATTAATACCATCATTAAGAAATACGCCTTGGAAGGTGATCTTGTTGAGCAGATCAAATTTTCCCTCAGCAATGAATTGGTATCCACAGATATCATTGGTACGTCCGCTCCGGCGATATACGATAGTAAAGCCACTATCGTGGATTCTAACGGTAAAAATGTGGTCTTATATGTCTGGTACGACAATGAATACGGTTATGCACACCAGGTGATCCGCTTGGCAAAATACATTGCCAAGGTGAGAAGGTTCACCTATTATTAAGAGATAATTTTACTATTTCTGTACTCGGCATTTTTTCCTTGTATGAAAAGATCTTAATGCAGATTTTTTTCGTAAATACTAATATTAAAAGTACTTTAGCCTTACCTGAATCAAAGTTAAACATCAGAACCATCTAAAATGAGATATTTTAGTAAGCTATTTATTGCTTTCACCCTTTTGAGTGGAGCCCAAATGTTTTCCCAATCCACCGAAAGCGCGCAGGAACCTTCACTGGATGGAGGGACCATCAATTCACAATTCGAATACCTTTACCAGAAATCCGGAAATTACAGGGCTGATGGAAAGCGCTATGAAGTTGTACGCACCCTTAATCTGGATAAGCTAAGGGAAAATGTGAAGGATACGATCAACGCCGCTAATCAAAAAGCAAATCAACTGCAGCAAGTGATTACTTCTCAGGAGAATACCATCGCTTCCTTAAATTCAAAATTAGAAGAAACCACAAAAAATCTCACGGCGGTTACAGAAGAAAAAGACAGCATGTCTTTACTGGGAGCACAGGTTTCAAAAGCCACCTACAATGTCACACTATGGACATTGATTCTGGGACTGTTCCTGCTGTTGTTATTGTTTATCTTTAAATTCAGGCAGAGCAACGTGCTTACCCAGGAAGCCAAGAGTTCTCTTGCTGATCTTGAGACCGAGTATGAAGACCATCGAAGGAGGGCTTTGGAAAGAGAGCAACGAATAAGCAGACAACTTCAGGATGAGATAAACAAATACAGAAAATCTAAATAAATGAAAGCTCCGCAAGGAGCTTTTTTTAGCTTTATGTCTCTCTCCATCAAAAAAGCAACTCAGGATCACATTTCGGATATCACTCCCCTACTCGATGCTTATAGGGTATTTTACGATCAACCCTCTGATCTGCCCGCTGCGGAAGAATTTCTCACAGCTCGATTCGCGAAGCAGGACTCTGATCTATTCCTCGCACATTTCGAAGGAGAGCCTGCGGGATTTGTTCAACTCTACAGTACTTTCTCCACCGTTTCCCTGCGTCCGGTGTATATTCTGAACGACCTCTTTGTGGCTCCCGAATTCCGAAAGAAAGGAATTGCAATTGCACTTTTAAAAAAAGCGCAGGAGTTTTGCAGGAATAGGCATTACAAAGGTCTGGCTCTTGAAACAGCCGTAGACAACCCGGCCCAGGGGTTGTATGAAAAGCTAGGATGGGAAAAGGATGTACACTGTTTTCATTACTTTTGGACCGCCAGGTAAAAAAAGATAATTCAAACACCACTACAATGCGAATAGATATCATCTCTGTTGTTCCAGACATTCTGAAAAGTCCGTTTGAAGCATCTATTCTAAAGAGGGCTATTGAAAAAGGAGTTGTGGAGGTTCATATTCATAATCTAAGGGACTATTCCTTGGGGAATTACAAACAAGTAGACGATTATCAATTTGGTGGCGGGGCAGGAATGGTTTTGATGATCGAACCTATTGACAAGTGTATCAAGGACTTAAAATCGGAAAGAGATTACGATGAAATCATCTATCTCACTCCTGACGGGCAGAGACTCGATCAAAAAATGTCAAATTCCCTATCCTTATTAAAAAACATTATTATCCTTTGCGGACATTACAAGGGTGTTGATCAAAGAGTTAGAGACACCCTTATCACTAAAGAAATATCTATTGGTGATTACGTTTTATCCGGTGGAGAATTGGGAGCAGCAGTACTAGCGGATGCAGTAATCAGACTCCTACCGGGCGTGCTCAATGATGAAACTTCTGCATTAACCGACACTTTTCAGGACGATTTACTGGCACCTCCGGTTTATACAAGACCCAGGGATTACAAGGGACTAGAAGTACCTGAAGTTCTGTTGGGGGGTAATTTTAAGGCTATCGAAGAATGGAGAGAGGAACAGGCCTACCTGCGAACTAAGAAACTACGGCCTGATTTGCTGGAGTAAACCTTCTTGATGTCTCGATAAAATTTCGGTTAAAATCCTTGTTCGTATTGAATTATCGACTATTTTTGCAATCGTTAAAATCAACCTCTGACGAGATCCGTGAATGTTGCTTTTATTAAAATTTTAAATCCAAAATTTAAATGGAATCTTTAATAAAATATGTTCAGGACGAATTCATTCCAAAGAAAGACTTCCCTGAATTTTCTGCCGGAGACACGATAACGGTTTATTACGAGATCAAGGAAGGTGAAAAAACCCGGACTCAGTTCTTCCGTGGTGTTGTCATTCAACGAAGAGGATCTGGAGCTTCAGAAACCTTCACCATCAGAAAAATGTCTGGAACAGTAGGTGTAGAAAGGATATTTCCGATCAATATGCCAGCTTTGCAGAAAATTGAAATCAACAAAAAAGGGAAAGTAAGAAGAGCCAGAATCTTCTATTTCAGAGGCCTTACCGGTAAGAAAGCCAGGATCAAAGAAGTCAGGTCATAAAACCTATTACAGTATATCAAAAAAACCCTATCACTTCGATAGGGTTTTTTTATGTCTTGTACTGATCTTAAAATTAATCCATTTGCGCTTCAAATTCGAGGATGGTCTTTCTAATAATCTGAACACAATCTGCTAATTGCTCCTCGGTCATCACCAGTGGCGGGGCAAAGCGAATGATATTTCCATGAGTTGGTTTTGCCAATAAACCATTGTTTTTTAGTGCGATACATATATCCCAGGCCGTAGAACTATCTTCAGAATCATTGATTACAATGGCATTTAAAAGACCTTTCCCTCGAACTAGTCGAACCAAAGGTGAATCTTCAACCAACTGCTGCATTTCTTTCCTAAAGATATTTCCTAGTCGATCTGCATTTTCAGCGAGATCTTCATCGCGAACTACTTGCAGGGCGGCCATGGCTACGGCGCAGGCCAGAGGGTTCCCCCCAAAAGTAGAACCGTGATTCCCGGGACGAATAACTTCCATTATTGCAGTATCAGCGAGAACAGCTGAAACCGGGAATACTCCACCGGAAATAGCCTTGCCAAGAATGAGGATATCAGGTTTTACTTCAGGACTACCGCTACAATTTTTGTCGGCACAGGAGCAATTTCCACAACTCGCCAATAATCTGCCAGTTCTGGCTATCCCCGTTTGTACTTCATCGGCTATGAGTAATACATTCTTCGATTTACAAATTTCGTAAGCCGACTTCAGATAATTGTCGTCTGGCACATACACTCCCGCTTCCCCCTGAATTGGCTCTACAAGGAAGGCCGCCACATTGGGATCTTCAAGAGCTTCCCTGAGGGCTTCAATATCGTTATATCGTATTGAGGTGATCCCCGGTGTAAACGGACCGAAATTCTCGGTTGCCACGGGATCGTTAGACGCAGAAATTATCGAAATGGTGCGTCCGTGAAAATTGTTCTGGCAGACAATGATACGTGCCTTATTATTGGGAATACCTTTTTTCTCATAACCCCATTTTCTTGCCAGTTTAATAGCTGTTTCAACCGCTTCAGCTCCCGTATTCATGGGAAGCACCTTGTCAAAGTTAAAATAGGAAGTGATATATTTTTCATATACTCCCAGCATATCGTTGTAAAAAGCACGTGATGTTAGCGTGAGCTTTTCCGCCTGGTTTTTTAACGCCCCGATGATTTCAGGATGGCAATGACCTTGATTGACGGCCGAGTAGGCGGATAAAAAATCGTAATACTTTTTACCCTCTACATCCCAGACAAAAACTCCTTCTCCCCTACTGAGTACTACGGGAAGTGGATGGTAGTTCTGCGCTCCGAATTTTTCTTCCAGAGCAATGGCTTCTTTAGAGCTCAATTTTTCTAAAACAGACATAGTAATAAAATTTATTTGAAACTATAACCATTCCTTCTTTGGGAGAGAAATCATCCTGAGTAAGGACGTAAAAATACAAAATAAATAAGGGTTCAAAAAACATTACAGCAGGCGAAATGTTAGGTTGAATTCTAGTAAGGATTCGTCCATTTTAATATTTCATTGTTCAATACTCCCACTATCCTAGAAAAAGATTTTACCTTTGTTTATGCGCAAAAAAAATAGCAGACAAGTCTTTGAAAATATTGAAGTGATCGATGCTGGAGCCAAAGGCAAAGCAATAGCAAAAGCCCCAGACGGCAGGGTCATTTTTTTACAAAATGCCGTTCCAGGTGATATTGTCACTGTGCAAACCACCAAGAAAAGAAAGGCGTTTTTTGAAGGTATTGCCACAGATTTCCACGTTTTATCAGATCGTAGGACATTACCTAAATGCAAGCATTTTGAAAGCTGTGGAGGTTGTAAATGGCAACATATGGAGTACGAGAGTCAATTGTACTTCAAGCAGCGTGAAGTGGAGAACAATCTGAAACGCATCGGTCATCTTAATATTCCCGAAGTTCTGCCTATTCTGGGTTCAGCATCTCAATATTACTATCGAAACAAAATGGAATTTTCCTTTTCCGACTCCCGATGGTTGTATCCAGAAGAACTCAAACAAGATACACCTATTGAAGACAAAAATGCTCTGGGGCTCCATATACCGGGGATGTGGGACAAGGTACTCGACCTTGATGAATGTCATTTACAGCCGCATCCTTCAGATGCCATCCGACTGGAAATAAAGCAGTTTGCTACACGGAATAACTTAGCCTTCTTTAATCCGAGAAGTCAGACAGGGCTATTGAGAACACTGATGATAAGGACAAGTTCTACAGGGGAAGTAATGGTATTAATACAATTTGCAGAAGATGATTCCTCAGCCCGTAAGCTGCTATTAGACCATATTATTAATAAATTTCCTGAGATCACTTCTCTCCTTTACGTGATCAACAGAAAGAAAAATGACACCCTTTTTGATCAGGAAGTTATGTGTTATCACGGAAGAGATCACATATGGGAGTCGATGGAAGGGCTTAAGTTCAGAATAAATGCCAAATCTTTCTACCAGACAAATTCAGAGCAGGCATATGTTCTATACAAAGTGGTAAGGGAATTTGCCGGACTCACAGGAAAAGAATTGGTATATGACCTCTATACAGGCACTGGGACTATTGCGTTGTTTTTGGCTCGAAATGCTGGTAAAATAGTGGGTATTGAGATTGTGCCGGAGGCGATATCGGCCGCTATAAACAATGCCCGAGACAATGAAATCTCAAATGCTGATTTTATAGTTGGAGACATGAGAACGGCGTTAAACGACTCTATAGCGGAGCAGCATGGAATTCCTGATGTGTTGATCACAGATCCACCCAGGGAAGGGATGCACAAAGATGTGGTGGCCCAAATCCTGAAAATATCACCTAAGAGGATCGTATATGTGAGTTGCAATAGCGCAACCCAGGCCCGGGATCTGGAAATGATAAAAGAGGAATACAACATTCTCAAAGTACAGCCCGTAGATATGTTTCCACAGACACATCACGTGGAAAATGTCGTACTTTTGGAAAAACGCAAGGATTAGAATGAGCTTCACTCCCCAGTCTTTAAGACGCTTTTCCCTGACAATAAATCCGATCATTCTTGGGTTGATTATTTTTTTGCTCCTCGTTACCACACTTGCCTGTGAAAAAGATGATATCTGCGTAGAAGGTGATACACCTCTCTTAATCCTTCGGTTTTATGACGCCACAGATACAAGTCTTCTAAAAACGGTGACTGATCTAAGGATCGTCGGTATTGGAAATGGAGACCCGGTAGACACTTTTACAGATCGATCTACTACGGATTCTGTGGCAATTCCGTTGCGTGTAAACTTTGAGAATACGCAATTCCAGGTGATAATAAACTCTGCAGATGATACAGATGGCGCCGAAATCGGTAACATTGATACCTTGCAGTTCAATTATATCAATCAGGAGGTATTTGTTTCAAGGGCCTGTGGTTTCGTTGGTAATTTCGACGAGCTGGAGGGAAACCTGACAGCAGATGATGACAATTGGATCGGTAATATTGAAATAGTCGACACCTTAATAAGCACACAACTCAATGCACATGTTAAAATATTTCATTAGCGGGGTGTTGTGTTTTGGTTGGCTTCTGGTTCAATCACAATCAAAACCAATAGATCTTCAACAAAAGGATACAATAAACCGTCAGCAACCCTATGGCCTAAGGGCGGGTGTTGACTTAAGTCGACTTGCTCTTAGTTTTTTGAATGAAGATTATACCGGATTGGAGCTTGTAGCAGATTATCGCCTAACACAACGGTTGTATCTGGCAGGGGAATTGGGAAATGAAAAAAGGACTAGTCAGGAAGAACTAACCAACGTTGATATAGCAAGTTCTACCGCTCTCTATAATTTCACTACTTCAGGAAGTTATATAAAACTGGGGGTCGATCTCAATACTTATGAGAACTGGTACGGGATGAATAATGTGATTTTTGTCGGAGGGCGCTATGCCTTCAGTACTTTTAGTCAGACCCTGAACTCATCATTTATTTACGATAGCAACAGGTATTGGGAGCCCAATGCTTTTGCTGAGGGAATTCAGAACAATGGCGAATACGGCGGACTCAATGCCAGCTGGCTGGAAATGCTCGCCGGTATTAAGGCGGAACTTTTTGCCAATTTTTACCTAGGGGCTAGTGTAAGGTTAGGTTTTTTAATCAGTAACAAGGAAGCTGAAAATTTTCCGAACCTATGGATTCCTGGGTTCAATAGGGTAACTGATGGAAGTAATTTTGGAGTGGGTTATAATTATAGCATCACTTACTTTTTGCCCTTGTATCGAAAGAGCAAAAAACCGAAGAAAAATCCGGTAATTCAAAATTGAAAATGCTTGTTAGCCTCAGTTATTACGGGCTTCGCGATTATCCTGGTACTTTGCCTTTTTACTTCCCTCGTATATGGCGTATTTTACCAATTTTGATTCGAGATGGCTGTTGTACACTTTAATTTTCCTCGACGGCCTGAGTCCGACAAATTTCAGAGCTTGAAGATTAGAGGTAATAAACCAGGCATCGGTTCCGGCGTATTGACGTTTCAAAGTGTTCCCAATATTAGCGTAAAAATCTTCCATTTCTATGGAGAGTCGTTCCCCGTAAGGGGGATTAAAAACCATATGCAGATGCTTGGTTGTGTACTTCTCACTGAGGAAGAAATTCTGTCGCTCTACCTGAATGTATTCGGATAAATTGGCATTGGCCACATTATCTTGCGCTTTCTGAACTGCAGAAGGAGCCTTGTCATATCCCTTGATCTTAAAATGAAATTCGCGTGTTTTATTGAGACTACTGCTTATGATCTTTTCATAAAGTTCAGGGCTAAAATCGGGCCATTTTTCAAAGGCGAATTCTTTGCGGTTAATATTAGCCGGGATATTACAGGCGATCATCGCCGCTTCAATCAGGATAGTACCACTACCGCACATTGGATCGAGAAAATCGCATTGCCCGTCCCATCCACTTAGCAATAGTAGTCCGGCAGCAAGCACCTCATTGATCGGCGCTATGTTTGTTGCTGTTTTATACCCCCTGTGGTGTAATGATGCTCCTGAACTATCAAGAGACACGTTACACTGATCTTTCTGTATGTGGATATTGATCCGTAGGTCGGGAGACTTAAGGTCTACACTGGGTCGTTGCCCAGATTCATCGCGGAATTTGTCTACAATGGCGTCCTTAGTCTTTTGGGCGATATACAGCGCATGTGTGAATAATTCGGAATGTACTGTAGCGTCAACCGCCAGTGTGGCATTAGTGGAAAGATAATCCTTCCAGTCCAGGGCATATATCTTCTTATAAAGATCTTCCTCGTCTCTTATCCTGAAGCCGGCAATGGGCTTAATGATCTTGATGGCGGTGCGAAGGCAAATATTGGCTTTGTACATAAAACCGGTATCCCCTTCAAAAGAAACACTGCGTACCCCGGGCACGACGTTTACGGCTCCTAAATTCCTCAATTCCTTTGCCAGCACCTCTTCAAATCCGTAGAGGGTTTTGGCGACCATCTTAAAATTATTACTCATTACCATCCTTATCTAGCCGCAAAAATACGCTAAATTTGAACTTTGTGAACAATTGGTTCTCAACGCCTGGATTCCGCTTTATGAGTTATCTACTTCTGGTCCTTACCGTTTTATTGAGTTTTGGTTTTGTCGCTATTACAAAACCAAAAAAAATGCTGGGTCTCCGATTATTACTTGCTTTTTCAGGTGCTTTTCTCCTTGCCCTGACCATATTTGACCTTTTACCCGAAGTTTATGATTCCTCTGATCCAAGGGCCATGGGAGTTTATATAATGGCGGGCATACTGATCCAGATTTTTCTTGAATTCTTTTCTAAGGGTGCAGAGCACGGGCATATGCATTGGGATGATCAAACAAAAGCATTCCCCTGGATCCTTTTTATCAGTTTAAGTATACACGCGTTTATGGAGGGCTTGCCATTGACTGATGCGAATCCCATTCTTTATGGAATTCTCGTACACAAAATCCCTATAGCCCTGATTTTGAGTACTTTTCTACTTAACTCGCAGAAAAATAAATCTACTGCCTTTATTTTTATCCTACTATTCTCCTTGATGACCCCATTGGGAAGCTTACTGGCCACACATCTCGAATTCCTGATTTACTACAAAGCTCAAATTACAGCAGTGGTAATAGGGATATTACTACATATTTCCACGGTCATACTTTTTGAAAGCTCTCAGGGCCATACCTTTAATCTCAGGAAACTTATCGTGATATTTTTGGGAATTGTAATGGCTTACTTTATATAAAGCAAATACTTTGAATCGGCTCGGTTTTGACTTGAGGATTATAGAACATCCACATAGATCAGCAGCCAATGGCTTACTGCTCCGCCAAGGACGAACAAGTGCCAGATAAAATGATTATAAGGAATCTTTCTAATCGCGTAGAATATAGTTCCCAGTGTATAGAAAGCACCGCCCAGAAGAAAAAGTAAACCCCCTTCAGTACTCAATTTTGACCAAAGGAATTGGAAATCAAAGATGATTAGCCAGCCCATTACCAGATATAACATAAGTGAAAGCCACTCAAATTTTCCTGTGTAGAAGATCTTGAATAAGCTACCCACCAATGCCACGCCCCAGACAATAAAGAATAAGGAAGTTCCTTGGGAGGATTTTAATGTGATTAGGGCCACCGGGGTATAGGTTCCTGCAATAAGAAAATAGATGCTGATATGATCGAGAATTCGGAGTTTTTGTTTCTTTGACGGGTTATCCGTGAAATGATACAAGGTTGAAGCCGTAAAGAGAAGGATCACAGAAAAGCTATAAGCTAAAATGCTTTCAAGTACCCATTTTGAGGTCTGATCGGCCTTCTTTAACATTAATACAAGACCGATAATTCCCAAGACAATACCTAAAGCGTGAGAAAGGGTATTTAATTTTTCTTCTTTGTGATAGGTCGAGGATTGACTCATGAAATTTTATGCTCAATCATTTGAAGATTTGTTTTTGTAGTGCCAGAAGGGAATTTGAATAATGGTTCGGGTATAGACACTATCCCTTCTATGGTCTTTGCGTTGAACTTTTAGTACATGTTTGCCATTTGAAACTGACTGTAGATCGAGAAATGTTTCAAAACCCAGTTGTCTTTGCAAATTTTGAGAGAACACAAATTCAGGTTTAAACGCTAAAGAGTCTATTGAGAGTGTGTACATATCTTCAATAGTTGTTATGTAATCCTTTAAATCGCGCCGTTCAGACCACGATAAGGTACCATCGGAAAAAGCTGAATGAATTCCACGCCGATCTTCTTCAGGCTTCAGCTCTTCATTGAAATAAAAAACATCGTCCTCCACTGTACTTCCGTAAACGACAAAAACATTTAAAAAGGGATCATTTATAACCTTGGAAGGGATGGCGGCCCTGTCGGCAAAGGAATTATTAACCTCGATCAGGTCGGCATAGTTATCGCTATTGGCAATGTAGTAATTCGAACTCATCTCTTCCTCCAGGTAATTAGATGTACTGAATCCTGTGGCTGCAAGTATGGTTATTCCGAGATATAAGGGAACAATGATAAAGCTCAGACGTTTTCCGAATTTAGTATCCAGGAAATTATACACCATTGGTCTGTAAAGGAAACTAAGGGTAATGTATTTGAAGATCCAATATACGGGATAGTAGAACCAGGTTGTCCATTTTTTCTTTTTCAGCCATCCCTGGGTGATAAAATCTAAAAAAGTAAGAAATAAGCCAAGTATTAAAAATAGTAGAGCTGGTACGGCAACACCATAACGCACCCAGTCTGGTGTATCTTCTTTATCGATCCACAAGCCCAAGAGGGTGAATAAAAAAGCTATAGCCAGAAGACCTAACAAGTAAAAGACAAGCAAGAAGGTCACAGCGAAAATTATACTGCAATATTTTTCCAAGGTAGCTACGTAATTATCGAAAGAGCCTACCCGCTTCATCAGATGTCGGGTAAATTTTGGGCTATAGGCCAATTTATCGTAGTCTATTTCCCCTGATACATACCGCAGGCCTATCGCTCCTATCCACAAGCCTCTTAAGATAACGTGGCCTATTAAGTTAATGGTGAGGATATACCAGGAAACCAGCAAGCCTTGCATGAGGAATATTTTATAGGTATTACCATCATTTTGAGCCTGCAGATTACCTAATTCAATAGGATCTATGATCATGAACAGTCCATAGATCGCAAATCCCGAAATGATGAGTTCTAATTGCCAACTTTCTTGTTGAAGAATATCCAGCCATTTTTTGAACCGTTCATCTTGAGGGTTATTACTCATAGATACTGTAGTTGGTGATCATAAATATAGAGGAAAATGAAAACTTTCTTGTTCGTTGAAAACGAATAGTTTGCAAAATCGATTATTCATGTTTCTGATAGAGAGGTGCAGGCTTAAACCATATTTTGTTCTCTATAGGGGGAAGGGGACTCTTAGTCCCCGGGGGTAGAGTGTGTTCAGGAGTTTATGGATAGAGATTTTAAACAAAAAACCTTGAAGTAAAATAGATTTACTTCAGGGTTAAAAAAGGCGGCGACCTATTACTGACTGCCCGCCCTTGCAAACAAAGTGCCGCAGGGGTGGCTACAGGAAGTAATCACGACAAAGGCGTGGGATTATATCTTAGAATATCGGATAAAAAAAAAGCACCCATTTTGCAATGAGTGCTTTCAAAAAAGGCGGCGACCTACTCTTCCACTTGGTGTAGCAGTACCATCGGCGCTGACGGGCTTAACTTCCCTGTTCGGAATGGTAAGGGGTGGACCCCGTCGCCATGGCCACCTGAGCCTTATTGTGAAGGGAGCTTTCGGCTCTGACTTCACGGTATATCTTAACATAAAGGGATAGGGTCTTTACTTTGAGTGTAAAGACGTTTATAAATCTAAATCATAGAAGAAGGTGTGATTGAACTACCTGGAGATTTGTATACAAGGCACTTAGCGGCGCAAGCCTAACGGACTATTAGTACCACTCGGCTACGTACTTTACAGCACTTACACCTGTGGCCTATCAACGTGGTCATCTCCCACGGCCCTTTAAAGAAATCTCATCTTGTGGCGGGTTTCGCGCTTATATGCTTTCAGCGCTTATCCCATCCCGACGTAGCTACCCGGCAATGCCCCTGGCGGG
>JABDQM010000224.1 GCA_013042315.1 Flavobacteriaceae bacterium
TTTGTAGATGCATCCGTAGACGAAATTATTGAAAAAACACAGGCCTTGTCTCTTGATCTTATCCAATTACACGGCTCGGAATCTCCTGAATTTTGTTCCCGTCTGCAAGAAGCACTAAAAGCCCTGAAAAGATCGGACAAAGCAGCCGATGCAAAGATTAAAATTATAAAGGCCATAGGTGTTGGCGATGCCTTTCCTTTTGAGGACCTGAGGTTGTACGAAGCATTTGTTGATTATTTTTTATTCGACACCAAAGGTCCGTTACCAGGCGGCAATGGTTATTCCTTCAATTGGGAACTTTTGAATTCGTATACCCTGAAAACACCTTTCTTCCTGAGCGGGGGAATAGGCTTAAAAGACCTGGATAAACTGAAGACATTTCTCAGCAGCCCTTTGGCATCACAATGTCATGCCATTGACGTAAACAGCGCCTTTGAAAGTCGACCTGGAAAAAAGAAAAGCAAAGAATTAGATACTTTTATTAAACAATTAAAGCCTTGAAAATGAAAACTTATCAAGCGGATGACAGAGGATATTACGGAGAATTCGGGGGAGCCTTTATTCCTGAAATGCTCTATCCCAATACAGAGGAACTCCGGCAGAATTATCTCAGTATTATGGAGGATCCCGCTTTCAAAGCCGAATTCGACCAGCTGCTGAAAGATTACGTGGGTAGACCTACCCCTCTTTATTTTGCCGAGCGCCTTTCAGAGAAATACCAGACAAAAATATACCTGAAACGGGAAGATCTTTGCCATACCGGGGCACATAAAGTAAACAATACCATCGGGCAGATTTTAATGGCTAAAAAATTGGGTAAGAATCGGATTATTGCAGAAACCGGAGCGGGGCAACACGGCGTAGCAACGGCCACAGTTTGTGCCCTTATGGGAATTCAGTGTATCGTCTATATGGGAGAGATCGACATCGCTCGCCAGGCACCCAATGTTGCTCGTATGAAAATGCTGGGAGCTGAAGTGCGGCCTGCACTTTCGGGGAGCCGGACCTTAAAAGATGCCACCAATGAGGCCATCCGGGATTGGATCAACAACCCTGTGGATACTCATTATATTATCGGTTCAGTGGTAGGCCCTCACCCCTACCCTGATATGGTAGCGCGGTTCCAGGCTGTGATTTCTGAGGAGATCAAATGGCAGCTCAAGGAGAAAGAAGGAACTGAAAATCCCGATTATTTGGTGGCCTGTGTAGGAGGAGGCAGTAATGCCGCAGGTACGTATTACCACTACCTCGATAATGAGGCGGTGGGAATTATTGCAGTAGAAGCCGCCGGAAAAGGGGTGGATTCAGGGGAGAGCGCTGCAACCTCAGCTCTGGGGAAAGTGGGAATTATCCACGGCAGTAAAACACTACTGATGCAAACAGGGGACGGCCAAATCACGGAACCCTATTCAATTTCTGCCGGACTCGATTACCCAGGGGTTGGACCCATGCATGCCAATTTGTACAAAACGGGCCGTGGGGAATTTATCTCAATTACGGACGAGGAAGCGATGGAAGCCGGACTGATGGTCTCCAAATTAGAGGGTATCATCCCGGCCATTGAAACTTCACATGCCTTTGCCATTTTTGACCATAAAAAATTTAAACCGGACGATGTAGTGGTTATCAATCTTTCGGGACGTGGGGACAAGGACCTGCAGACTTATATCGACTATTTTAAATTGTAAAGAGTTCACAAACTCCGTAGACCTGAAATCATGAATAGAATTCAAGAAAAACTCAAAGAGGATCACAAATTACTGTCGATCTATTTTACAGCGGGTTATCCCGAATTACAAGACACCGTCCCGATTATTGAAGCCCTTGAAAAATCAGGGGTTGACATGATAGAGATAGGCCTGCCTTTTAGTGATCCTTTGGCCGACGGGCCTACCATACAGGCTAGTTCAACGGCTGCCCTGAGAATGGGCATGCACACCCAGCTGCTTTTTGAACAATTAAAAGATATCCGCAAGACGGTTTCTATCCCCCTTATTATCATGGGATATTTTAATCCCGTACTTCAATACGGGGTTAAAGAATTCTGTAAGCAATGTGAGGAGATCGGGATTGATGGTATTATTTTACCCGACCTCCCTCTGGATGTCTACCAGGACGAATACGAAGATATCTTTAAGGCTCACGGTCTACTCAACATCTTCCTGATCACACCTCAGACGAGTGATGATCGAATTAAAATGATTGACGAGGGATCAGAGGGATTTATCTACATGGTAAGCTCAGCCAGTACTACCGGGGCTAAGGCAGGTTTTGGAGCAGAACAAAACGATTATTTTGATCGCATTGCAGAGATGCATCTGAAAAACCCACAGATCGTAGGGTTTGGTATCAGCAACGCAGCAACTTTTAACTCGGCTACGTCCAGTTCAAAAGGAGCTATCATCGGTTCTGCCTTTATTAAAATGTTGGCGGAGGAAGGTGTAAAAGGGATCGATGCCTTTATACAGTCCATCAGACCGCTTTCCTATAAATAATACCGACATTCACACACATCAAAAGATTAATGTAAATTTATCTTCCCATCAGCCCGATTTATGAAATATATACTCTGTTTTCTCACCCTTACCTTTTGTGCTCTACAAACCTTTAGTCAGGACCAAGTAGCCTTAAAATCACAAGTGAGGCACGCGATCGACGAACTAGTGCAATTTGTTGCCATCCCTAACGATGCGCTCGACGAGGCTGACATCAACAGAAATATCAGCTGGCTTACCGACCGTTTTAATGATCGCGGATTTAACACCTCGGTCCTTCCTACAGAAGGTAGACCACTGTTTTTTGCTGCCCTTCCCATGGAAGACGAAAAACCCACCGTGCTCATCTATATGCACTTTGACGGGCAATCGGTTGATGCTGCAAAATGGAATCAGCCCAATCCCTACAAAGTCGAATTAAAATCCCTGGAAAATGAGGAATTCAAAACGATTTCCTTTGAGGAATTAGAAGAGGATGTCAACTATGACTGGCGTCTCTTTGGCAGGTCTACATCTGATGACAAAGGGCCCATCATTATGTTGTTGAATGCCATTGATTTGCTTCGCAAGGACAACAAAAAAATACCCTTTAACATTAAAGTCATCCTGGATGGGGAAGAAGAAAAAAGTAGTAAACCCTTGCCAAAAGCGGTGAAGAATTACAGGGATTTACTGGTTGCCGATTTCTTGATGATCAATGACGGCCCGGTGCATCCTTCGGGTAAACCCACGGTAGTCTATGGTTGTCGCGGAATAACAACGCTGAGTCTAACCACTTACGGCCCGGAATTACCTCAGCACAGTGGGCACTACGGAAATTACGCACCTAACCCCGGTTTTCTACTGGCAAAACTTCTGGCCGGAATGAAAGACGACGAAGGGAAGGTCATTATCCCGGGCTTTTACAAGGGCATAGAGCTCGATGAGGCTACAATGGAGGTTTTAAAAAGTGTCCCAGATGATAATGCTGAGATCAATGCAAATCTCGCTATCCATTCACCTGACAAGGTAGGGGGTTTCTACCAGGAGTCACTGCAATATCCATCCCTGAATATTCGTGGGTTGGGGTCTGCCTGGATCGGAGAAAAAGCCAGGACTATAGTTCCTGCTTCGGCTACTGCTGAAATTGATATCCGACTTGTACCTGAATCTGACGGCCGTGTTCTGAAGAATCTCGTCCGTACTTATTTAAAAGATCAGGGGTACCATTTAACCGATTCGGTCCCGACCCGCGAGGAGCGATTGACCTACCCCAGGATCATCACTTTACAGGAAGGCTCCGTGACCGATGCCTTTAGAACGGATTTGGATAATAGATATGGTGATTTTCTGGTTCAGAGCCTGAACAAAGGATTTGAGCAGCAAGTGGTTCAAATCAGGATTATGGGTGGCACTGTGCCCATCGCACCCTTTGTGAACGAACTGCAGATCCCGGCATTTATAGTTCCTATGGTAAATCCGGATAACAACCAGCATAGTCCGAATGAAAACCTCAGGATAGGGCAAATCGCTTATGGAATAAAGGCATTTTACCAAATACTGAGCAGTTCCCTTTAAACCTAATTCTTTTTGTAGAATTTGGAATCTGTCAAAAGCGTGTAGACGTTATACCAGAATACTTTAGGAGTAAAATCATTTTTTAGAGAAATCGTGTCTAATTCCATTCTGGCTTTTTTTACGAGTTCCTCTTTTTCGCCAACGACCAAGTCTTCCATTGAAACATATCCCATATCCCAGGATTTAAAGAGTCGGGTAGCCGCCTCCCCTTTTGACAGGATTTCAAACTGAAAGTGTCGCCGGTCTTTTGCAATCTTTTTGTAGAGTTGATTAACAGTTTCCTTTTCGCCCTCAAGAATTTGAATAAAATATCCCTGATCGAAGACAAGACAACCGGTGATATCATGTCGATTATTATAGGCGACAGCCTCATCGACGATCTCCAAGATCTCCTCTTTCCCTATTCCTTCCGATGCCCTTGACCGGTACGTAAGCTGAAATATTTTATGATTCATGCCAATCGATTACTAAACACAACTATCAGGCAGAGTTTCTGCTTGCATTGATATTGCCGTATAACGATCGTGTAACAATTTTTTCGTAGACCTCTTTATTTGAGGTATTCTGACTTATTTTAAAGAGGGCGTACTGCTGAATAACTAGTAACGGCAATACAATGTTTTCCCTGATGTTTACCGACTCTCGTGAAACAGCCTCGTTTTCCATCAGGATCTTAAAGGTACTGATTTTTAGCAACATACGCTTCGAAAGTTCAAATTCTTCATGCAGTAGTTCCCAAAACTGCCCAAACTCGGGGTCGTCCTTCATATAAGCTGTGAGTTCAAAATAGGATTTTGATAATGACATCATGCTATTGAGCATTAAAGCTTCGAAGAATGGAACTTCTTTGTAGAGTTTTTTTAGTTCACTGAGTCTTCCCTGTTCTTCCAGAGCGCTTAGGGCTGTTCCAATGCCGTAGTAACCCGGTACATTCTGTTTTAACTGACTCCATGAACCTACAAAGGAAATGGCTCTCAGATCTGAAAGTTCGAGCTTTGCTTTTTGCCCTCTTTTCCCAGGCCTGCTGCCAATGTTAGCCTTAGTGTAGTATTTCAAGGTACTTTTGTTTTCCAGATACGGGATGAATTTGGGATGCTGCTTTAGGGCATCGTATTTTTCAAAACTCTTTTGAGACAGCTCTTCAATTAGTTTTCTGGAAGTATCACTGATAATGTGTTCCTTCCCAAAAAGATTGTTAGACAAGCCCGCTGTCAGCAATTGTTCGGAATTGTGAATAAACTGCTCTTTGGTGCCATACGTACTCGTAATGGTTTGCCCTTGAATAGTTAGCTGTATCTCATTGTTCGCAATCTCACTTGTCTGTGCCGCATAAAAACGATGCGTTTTCCCGCCCCCTCGTGCAGGAGGACCTCCCCTGCCGTCAAAAAAGATGGCTTTGTACCCGTGTTTAGAACATACTTTGGACAGTGTTTCTTTGGTTTTAAAAATAGACCAGTTCGCCTTTAAATACCCCCCGTCTTTAGTCCCGTCAGAGAAGCCGAGCATCATCGTTTGCTTTTTTCCTCGCCTGGCCAGATGACTTTCGTATTCGGGTAGTGAAAACAAGGTATTCATGATCTCTTCAGAGCGCTCCATCCCTATCATTGTTTCAAAAAGCGGAACTATGTCAAAACTGATATCCTCCGGAGGGTAACCACACCATCTGAACAAGGCATATACAAAAAGTACGGCGCTGACATCTTCAGAATTACTGATGATATATCGGTTACACCCGTCTTCCCCGTTCTTGGCTTTGATTTCTTTTAACTGCTTAATATTTCTAATGGTATCTTTCTGAATATCGTCTTCAAAATCACTTTCCTTTAAACTGATTTGTTCATGAAGCAGGATATGAATCAGGTCTTCTTCAGATATTTCAGAGAGAGATTCCTTTATTTTTCCCTGCTGCAGCAGTATTTGCTCTACCAATTGATAGTGTTTACTGTGATCCTGTCTGATATCGAGGGTAGCAAAATGAGTTTTAAAAATACTTACCTTATCCATAAGTTCCTCGAGCTCGTCTTTGTACAGACCCTGATATTGACTTTCGAGCATTGCGCTGATTTCCTGCAGCGGTTCTATGATCTGCTCAAAACTCAAAGCCTTCTCAGTGTCGAACATGGCAACATATAATTGTTCCTGTAACTGATTCAGAGGTTTTTGGAGTCCTTTGAATGTGAGTTTCTTCCTCAGTCTCTTTAGCTCATTGTAGTAGCATTTCATAAGGGTAGTCCGAAGCTCGTCTGCCACGTCTTTGGTGATCTTCGCCGTAACAAAAGGATTGCCATCGCGATCGCCTCCCGGCCAAAAGCCCAATTTCAGAATATCGTAATTGGCAAAATCATCCTTGCGCACATTGGCTTTGATGTAACTGTACAATTCGCCAACGGCGTCGTAATAAATATTTCTAAGGATATAGATAATATTCTTGGCCTCCTCCAATGGGGTTGGCTTTTTGGCATTGATCAATGAGGTAAGGCCTAATTGTTGAAGAACAACATCGATGTCATTGATTTTATCTTCGAGAATCAATCTTCTCAATTCCTCAATAATATCGAGAACTGCCGGAGTGTAAAATTGTGTCGGATGGGCCGTTAAAACAATTCTGGCACTAAAGGATTCCAACTGTCTTGAAATAGCATCCCAATTTTGAGTTTTGTCAACCATCTGGAAATAGTCCTTTATGGATCTCGAGGTGCTGAATTCGTGGAGCTTAGGAAAGGCAGCATCTTCAACACTGTCGTATAAGACCACCTGACGTTCAACGTACTGAATGATCCTGAACATAAAATCAACCTTCTCTTTCTCAGAGGAAATCTCGGCGTAATTTTCAAAAAAGTGATCGAGTATTTCCTGAGGTTGTAGTCCGGATTGCAAGCCTTTTTCACACTGATGAAAAAGAAGCGGAATCATCACCCCAATATTTTCAATATTCTGATACGGCAAGTTGAGGAACAAGCTGTTGTATACATAGAACTTGTTGGTGACTAGTTTTTTAAATTCATCTAGGCGTTTGCTTTGTGGCATAGTAATTAGCTGTTCGTGTAGGGTTGTCCCGATTTATTAATTGAATTAAGCGCGCTAAAGATCATCAATAATCCGATCCCTATTCCTTTTTAAAGGGCGAAATAACAAAATAATGCATCCTGACAACAAAACCAACAGCCTTCACAACAATGATTGTCCTACTCTTAGTCCCTGAGCTATATTGCAGAAGTAAATCTCAAAAACAATTTTTCATTTTCACATAGTGTTCTCGTAAAAGGGCCCTGTTCTTCGACAGGGCTCTTTTTATTAGAAATAGGGCTTGTATTGCATCACCCTGAAGTCGAAAGTGTTAAACTCGGGACGATCCGCTTTGATCGCTTTATAAGCTTCCATACTTCCCACCGCTCTGTTTGCGGCTCCCGACGGGGCCGTAAGAGAAACCGTCCGGATTGTTCTCTCGGGCCCGTCGAGTTGAAACTCGTAAATTCTGGGAACTTCTTTAGAAACTGTTCTCAACACCAACCCGTGCTCCTTGATGTGTTTTCGGAAAAGGTATTCCGGCCCGTTAACACTATTCCCTCCCGTAAATAACAATGTTTTGATCGTCGGGTACTCCCGGAGATAGGCAATTATATTGCGGAGCTCTATTTCCTTCATCCCCAAATCCGAGGCATCGATCTTCTTTCTCCTGGCACTGGCTACAATATCACAAATGGCAATACCTCTGTCAAATAAGAATTGCTTGCGTTCTTCAACGGCTTTCTCTGAGGTCTCAAAGGTGAGATTCAATTCAAATATGGTATTTAAGATGGGCCAGAGCTGACCGTCTCTACTGCCGTAACAAAAATTCACATCTCCTGGTTTCAGCTGCCCCTGACTAAATCTCGGAGGCGGCAAGGTGCCCACGATCATCTTGGTGGCACCAGGGAATAAAAAAGGCTGATATGGATGCTTATGAAGGAACAAGAAGTCGATAGCGTTGTGAGGCAAGGTACTATTTCTCCCACAGTAGTTCAAATACAAGTCAAAGAACCACTTGTCGCTTTGAGAAACAATAATTATCTTAAAGAAAATTTACGAATATGGGTAAAGGAGATAAAAGCAGTAAGCGAGGTAAAATAGCAAATAAGTCCTACGGGGTAAGAAGACGTAGAAAAATAAAGAAAAGGCCCACTGTTGAGGAGAAAATCAGTACTAAGAATAAAGCTTAATCGATCACAAAATCTAGTGTTACCTCCCCCTCTTCCGTCAGGTTGAGATCATAAGTGTACAATCCTACAGGCAGTTCTTCCTCACCTACAAAGTCGATCGGTTGAAGCACAAAAGAT
The DNA here is from genome assembly GCA_013042315.1 of Flavobacteriaceae bacterium. GTDB lineage: Bacteria > Bacteroidota > Bacteroidia > Flavobacteriales > Flavobacteriaceae > Muriicola. Next base: position 8,369 of record JABDQM010000224.1, read on the forward strand.
TCTTCTCCTGAGGTAATTCTGATATAGGCGTATCGATAAGCCATTTCGTATTCCTTGTATTCCGAAAACGAATCCTGAGCGAGATCTTCGTACAGATGCTCTTCATCCCCAACAACTACTTCGTCGAATTGAAGGGTACTTGAATTCTTAATGCGGATATTTACTGCAGTTACATCATCATCTCGGTCTGTACAGGCAATATTGGTCATACCCAGAACAAAGATGAATAGGAGTAATTTTTTCATAAGGCGTAAATAAAGCAGGTTACAGAAATTAAAACGCAGACTTCCGTAAAATATTACCGCACAAATACCGGCTGATGTGCTTTTAGGGTATGTTCCTTGCTAAATTGATACCCGTCTTCAGCAAAACCGCGTAAATCTTCAATCGTTTCAGCGCCTGAATCTAAGATATACCGGACCATGGAACCCCGGGCTTTTTTCGCAAAAAAGCTCAGCACCTTAAGCTTATCGTTTTTCCAATCTTTAAAAACTGGAGTTATGATCTCTGCCTTCAGCGCTTTGGAATCAAGGGCCGAAAAATATTCGTTACTCGCGAGGTTTACGAGCATTTCCCCCTCTTCCATCTCATCATTGAGTGCAGCGGTTAAAGTAGTTTTCCAAAAATCGTATAAATTTTTTTTCCTGCCTATTCTCAAACTCGTACCCATTTCAAGGCGATAGGGTTGCATGAGATCTAATGGTTTTAAGATACCGTAAAACCCGGAGAGAATACGCAATTTTTCCTGAGCAGCCGTTAATTTATCTTCCTCAATTGTGTAAGCGTCCAGACCTGTATATACATCGCCGTTAAAGGCGTAAATGGCCTGCCTTGCATTTTCAGGAGTAAAAGGCAAACTAAAATTCTGATTTCGTTCCCAGTTGAGTTCCGCCAAGGGTGCAGATATATCCATCAGCTTCATTAAAGACCTTGGTTTCTTTTTAACCAATATCTTCTGGATTCTTTCGGTCTCTTTTAGGAAGGACGGATTTGTATACCGATCTGTAGGCACTTGGGTTTCAAAATCAAGCGACTTTGCCGGAGATATAACGATTTTCATAGGAATGCAATTTCCAACGAAAATAGGAAGGAATTTTGGGAATGTACAATACCCCTACTTAATTGTTATTGATAGAGATATTGAAAGGACTTATACTACTGACTGTGCCGTGAATAATGCCTCCATTTTTCAATACAGGCGGCCATGTCCTCAGGAATATCAGTGTCGAACTGCATTTTTTTTCCTGTTTTCGGATGGATAAACCCAAGGGTTTTGGCGTGAAGGGCCTGCCTGGGTAATATTTTGTAACAATTTT
>JABDQM010000226.1 GCA_013042315.1 Flavobacteriaceae bacterium
TTAGTCCTTATATTTACCCCTTAAAGCGCAGAAAATTGGCCACCACCAGGAAGCTGAAGTTATTTAATGATCCAATTTACGGATTTATTAGAATTCCTAACCCCCAGCTGTTCAAACTTATTTCTCATCCCTTCTTTCAACGTCTCCGGAGGATCTCCCAGATGGGTATGTCTTACCTAGTGTTTCCGGGGGCACATCACACCAGGTTTCATCACGCTTTAGGGAGTATGCACCTGATGCAGCAGGCTCTTGAGGTACTTCGTTATAAGGGCGTGGCTATCACAGAGGAAGAAGCTCACGGACTCTTAGGAGCTATCCTTTTACACGACATTGGTCACGGTCCTTTTTCACACGCTATGGAACACAGCCTGGTGAGCGGGGTATCCCATGAAGATCTCTCCCTGTTATTTATGGAGGAACTCAATAAAGAATGCAAAGGGGAATTGAGCTTAGCTATTGAGATCTTTAAAGGCAGCTATCACAAAAAATTTCTTAACCAACTGGTTTCGAGTCAGCTCGACATGGACCGACTCGATTATCTGAAAAGGGATAGTTTTTACACCGGCGTAGCAGAAGGCAATATCAATGCAGAGCGCTTGATCACCATGCTTAACGTGGTTGACGGTTCTTTGGTGGTGGAGCAAAAAGGGATTTATTCCGTAGAAAAATTTCTGATCGCCAGACGGTTTATGTACTGGCAGGTTTACCTGCACAAGACCGGGATTGTTGCCGAGCAATTGCTGATCAGGGTATTGCGAAGAGCCAGGGAGGTCTATGCAGCTGATGGAACGCTAACCGCAAGTGATTCGCTTTTGTATTTCCTGGCGAATGAAGTGAGATATGAAGATTTTACACCTGAAATTCTGATTGAGTTTTCTTCTCTGGATGATGTCGATATTCTTTCGGCACTGAAGTCGTGGCAGCACCATCCTGATTTTATCCTCTCCGAATTGAGTAAAATGATTCTCAACCGACAATTACTAAAAATTAAGGTAAAGAATAAGCCTCCGGCCGCTAAAAAGCTTGAAAAGATCAAAGCAGCCTGCATATCTAAATTCCAGCTAAGTGAAAAAGAGGCGAGTTATTTCGTCTTTACGGGCAGCATTGAAAACAGGGCCTACAACCGCGAGAAGGAAAACATTAATATCTTAATGGAGAACTCCAAGATCACAGATGTGGCAAAGGCTTCTGATCATTTAAATTTGGACGCTTTGTCCAAAACGGTAACCAAGCATTATATGTGTTATCCCAAGAAAAGCGTTTCGTAATTTTTCTTACTTTTGTGCGATCAAATCCTTAGACCAAAAAGTAAACTCTTGAAATTCACAGCCAGTCAGATAGCAGGGATCCTAGAAGGTGAGGTTCACGGAAACCCGGAAATATCTGTCCACAAACTGGCAAAAATAGAGGAGGGGGTAGAAGGGTCTTTAACCTTCCTTGCTAATCCTAAGTATACGCATTATATCTACAGTACAGAAGCGTCCATAACCATTGTCAATAAGGACTTTAAGCCGGAGCAGGAGCTGAGGACCACCCTGATCAAAGTTGATAATGCCTACGAGTCTTTCTCTAAGCTTCTCGAATTTTACAACGATGTGAAGCACAATAAGGTAGGGATTGAAGAACCCGTTTTTTTGTCTGAATCAGCATCATACGGTGCCGAATTTTACCTGGGTGCTTTTTCATACCTGGGGAACAATGTTAAGATTGGAGATAATGTTAAGATCTTCCCCAATGTATACATAGGAGACAATGTTACCATTGGCGACAATGTCATGATTTATTCAGGCGCAAAGATCTATTCCGAATCTATTGTAGGAAACGGATGCGTGATTCACAGTGCCGTAATCATTGGTGCCGATGGCTTTGGTTTTACCCCGAATACAAACGGGGAGTATTCTAAGATACCTCAGACGGGAAATGTCATTCTTGAGGAAAATGTAGAGATCGGTGCTGGCACTACTATAGACAGGGCCACGTTGGGGTCTACTATTTTGAGAAAAGGAGTTAAATTAGATAACCAGATTCAGATTGCTCATAATGTGGAAATAGGAGAGCATACGGTGATCGCAGCGCAAACGGGTGTTGCAGGCTCAACCAAGATCGGGAAAAACTGTCTGATCGG
>JABDQM010000227.1 GCA_013042315.1 Flavobacteriaceae bacterium
AGCATCCCCAATTCCAATTTAGCTTCTTCACTCATCAATTCCTGACTCCAGGGCGGGTCGAAGGTAATTTCAACCTCAGCATCTTTGACGATATCAAGTGATTTCACCTTCTCTTCAACTTCTACGGGAAGGGTCTCTGCTACTGGACAATTCGGAGAAGTAAGGGTCATTAGGATTTTAACCTCATTGTCTTCATTGACAAATACATCGTAAATCAGACCTAATTCGTAAATATCAACCGGGATTTCCGGATCGTAAATGGTCTTCAGTATCCTGACGATTTTTTCGCCTAATTCTTGTGTATCTATAGCTGTTTCGCTCATTGTAATTCTAATTTAGTTGTGTTTGGTAAGCCACAGCGTAAAGCTTTAATTGCTTGATCATACTCACCAGGCCGTTTGCCCGTGTGGGGGACAAATGCTCCTTCAGGCCTATTTCATCAATAAAAGTAGTTTCCGCATCGATAATATCCTGCGGTTTTTGCTCGCTGAAGGCCCTGATCAGTATGGCGATGATGCCCTTGGTGATGATGGCATCACTATCTGCGGTAAAAACCAACTTGTCATTCTCCAGTTCGGCGTTCACCCAAACTTTGCTCTGACAACCTTTGATTATGTGATCCTCCGTTTTGTATTCTTCCTTAATAAGAGGCAGAGATTTCCCCAGTTCGATCATATATTCATAGCGCTGCATCCAATCGTCGAACATAGAAAATTCATCTACGATCTCTTGTTGTATTTCCTGTATGCTCATCTCCCTATTTTGTTGCAAAAATACAATAAGTATTACTGTCTTTCAACTGATTCAGCCATTACTAACAATTTGTTTATCAGAGATTCTATAGCCTTGGGAGGAGAACCTTCATCAAATAAATTAGTATTGTATTCCTCTTGATCGTAATGAATACTAAGTTCAGCCATTGCAGCTCTGTCTGTACTACTCTTGACTGTTTCTGTCTCTATGTTTTCAAGGGTGTATATATCAATTTTTTTAAGCAAGTCTATAATCTCATTCCAGTCATTTTGTGAAATTGGATTCCTATCATAAGCTTTAAGATTGCGATCATTTTTAATCATTAAATATTCGGAACTGGCTACAATTTCAAAATAGTATCCCCTTGTACTTGCCGAATATCGGACTGATTCCAACAACTCCCCCTTGAATTCCTGAGAACATCCCTTAAAAAGGGTTATAGACAAACAAATCAGTAAGGTGTACTTCATAGTATTATTTTTATAGATAATCTACAAAAAAGACGCCACAATGGGCGTCTTTAAAAACTATTAAATCATTTGATCATGGAAGGAAAGCATCTCTTGGTCCTCCCGGAGCAAAAATCGCCCGCATCCTTGATTTCTGGCCTTCGGAAAACATGTACATACACGCATCATTTGTATAGTCCATATAATTCATGGTCATATCATTAGACCTGCAATGCGCAGTTGGATAGCCTGGGCAACCGTAGTTAGGACGGTCAGAAGAAGGTGTGTCCGAGACAAAATCGTCCTGACGACATCTTCCGTCACCCCAGATATGGCGTAAATTAGCCCAGTGCCCGACTTCGTGCGTAGCCGTTCTTCCTTTGTCAAATGGTGCCGAGACATAACCAGTTGTGCCAAAATATTGAGGGGAAATAACAACTCCATCTGTTGAAGAATTTCCTCCTGGGAATTGGGCATACCCAAGTATTCCTCCCCCTATATTACACACCCAAATATTGAGATGACTTTGTGGAGAAATGGCGTCAGATCCACCATTAGAAGTATATTTCATTGCATTATTTGTTCCCCAGGAAGTCCTTGTAGAACCCACGCGAATCACTTGTGTTAAATTGAAATTGATATCAGAATCTGCTACAAGTCCGCTAAATTCAGTCGGGACCTGGCCTGTATCGTTATTCGTTGCATTGAAATCTGCATTCAGCACACTTATCTGAGAATTGATCTGTGCGTCACTGATATTTTCATTCGGATTAGCTTGATTGTAAATGACGTGTACTACAACCGGAATAGTAATTACCCCAAGGCCATCATCAACCGGATCTCCCCCTCCACCATCTCCATTGCCGCCGCCATTGCCACCGCCATTGCCAGGTTTACCATCTGGTTTCTTTGAAGCGATGAATTTGCGGGCTTCCTTTTCAATATCGTACATTTTTCGTTCCAGGCCAGGATTTTTACGTAATTCCGCATTTAACACAGACATGGAGGCACAATTCTTCCCCTTTTCGCCTTTGGCAAAAAAATCATCGACCTCATCTGTATACACATAAAAGTCGCTCATGTCGACCTGGATTTCCTGAGCATTGAAACTTGTCGTTTCATTAGATTCTTTTTCACAGGAAGCTACAGCCAGGGACAGAACAGCTATCCCAAAAATTGTTTTTCTTATCATTTGTTTAAATTAAGTGGATTATATGCCACCCAATTTAATCATATTTAACAAAAATTTAAGAAATATTTTATTTTTTCGCTAAAGTGCAGCCAGGTTGTAAGAAACCTGCGAAAAGTTAACAATTAGGGAAGAGAATTAGTCCTATATGCTACTATACTAGCATTTGTCTGGCCTTTAAAAGACACTCTACAAATCGATCTATTTCTTCTTTTGTATTGTAAAAACTAAAGCTGGCCCTGATCGTTCCCGGTATCTGAAAATAATCCATCACAGGCTGGGCGCAGTGATGCCCTGTTCGCAAAGCAATGCCCATCTTATCCAGTAAAGTACCGATGTCATAGGGATGTATGCCTTTGATATTAAAAGAAATCACTGCCGTTTTATCGGCGGCGGTTCCATAGATCTGCAAACCGTCAATTTCCAAAAGCTTTTTTGTGGCATATTCCAGCAACTCGTGTTCGTATTGTTCAATAGCGTCAAGCCCTATTTGGTTGAGGTAATCCAAGGCAGCACCAAAAGCTATGCCTCCGCAAATATTAGGGGTGCCAGCCTCAAATTTATAGGGCAGGTCGGCGTAGGTCGTCTTTTCAAAAGTTACTTCCGCAATCATCTCGCCACCTCCCTGGTAAGGGGGTAACTTAGCAAGCCATTCCTGTTTTCCGTACAACATCCCGATCCCCGTAGGACCACAAAGTTTATGTGCCGAAGCTGTGTAAAAGTCGACATCCAACCTCTGTACATCTACCTTTATATGCGGAGAAGACTGTGCTCCATCCACTAGTACGGCCGCCCCTACAGCATGTGCCATAGGAATAATTTCCTCAATAGGATTTATTGTTCCCAAGGCGTTGGAAACGTGATTGCATACCACCAGTTTAGTTTTGTCTGAGAGCAGGTCTTGATATTTATCCATCAATAGTACGCCTTCCTCATTCATGGGGATGACACGTAGTGTTGCGCCTGTTCGCTCACAGAGCATCTGCCAGGGCACAATGTTTGAATGGTGTTCCATGGCTGAAACCAGCACCTCGTCCCCCTCTTTCACAAAGTGGGTAAATCCATTGGCTACAAGGTTTATTCCATGAGTGGTTCCTGAGGTAAAAATGATCTCGTGACTCTTTGCCGCATTAAAGAAATGCTGAATTTTCTTCCTGCCCCCTTCATATGCTTCGGTAGCTTCCTGAGCCAGGGTATGTACTCCCCTGTGGATATTAGCATTGTAATTGCTGTAGTAATCGACAATTACGTCCATTACCATTTTAGGGGTTTGAGAGGTAGCTGCATTGTCGAAATAGATCAGAGGATTCCCATTCACTTTCCTGTTGAGGATAGGGAAGTCTTCTCTAATTTTTGATATATCTATCAGCGTTTTTATCATAGAATTCAAAGATACCTAAGGTAGGTGTAATTACCGATTCAGGAACATAGAATTTAGCATTTGAGCAATAATGATTTTGAATGCCTCTTTTAATCGAGTTGTTATTTTAGATCTCGATTCACAGGGTCTGATGGTCTTTTTTGAATGCCTGAGAATGGGCATAAAAGAATGGCAACTATGAGCGGTTTCTCTAATACGCAGGAATTGCGTTTGCGAGGTTTTTGCCTTCACAAAATACCTTAAAGGATAACCTTTCCGCTTTCTTAATAAGATTTGGAAGTCTTTTCTCATTGTTTGCAAGCTAACTTCCCTTTAATTATCGAAAATAAATTAAAACAAGCGGTAGCCTATGGAGAATTGAAGTACGGAATTTAACATTTTCACTGGTTCATCTCCCCCAATAATTATATCCTCATCCTTATTAACATTTGAAAAACCCTGATAATATTTCAACTCTAATAAGAATTTTTCTTGCAAGAAATAAGAAAAACCAATTACTCCACCAAAGTCCACTTTATTATCAAAATCTATTTTTGAATTTTCCTCTTCACTTTCACCATCAGTTGTGGTTGTACCTTTAAACTTTGCGTTTAACAAATAGCCAAACTGGGGTCCTAAAATAAAACCTAAATCATCTTTAATTAAGTATTTGAATTGTATAGGTAAATTCAAATAGTTAAGTATGTATGCACCCTCATTACCAATAGTTACAGTCCCCTCGACTGGATTTCCGTTTACAAAATCAATTATTGGAAAAACAGATTCACTGTATGGACTTCTAAGTCCTTGCGAAGAATAGATTAATTGAGGACTAACTATAATATTTTCTGTTAGTTTAAAATCTCGGTATAGGCCTATCTGCAAGCCAACTCGCCTTTCTGATGGAATTATTTCTTCAAAATCTCCCAAAAGTTTACTATAATTCCCGCCTATAGAAATGCCTAGTTTAGCGTTTTGAGTATAAAGATTCAAAGAACATAAAGTGAAAACTACGGCAATTAAATACTTCATAACAATTACTATTTAAATGCCAAGAAATATTTTCTACAGATCAAATCCTAATCGAACGCCTAATTTTGTCGCGATGAGTTTGTTGATCCGTTTTTTCAATTCAGGTAGGCGAACACTCTCAAGTACGTTGTTCGCGAATGCATACATCAGTAATCCCGTTGCCTCTTTCCTTGGAATTCCTCGGGATTGCATGTAGAATAGTGCGTCTTCATCTAGCTGACCTATCGTACACCCGTGAGAGCATTTCACGTCGTCGGCGAAAATCTCCAGCTGGGGTTTGGTATTGATGGTAGCCTTATCGCTGATTAATACGTTGTTATTTTGCTGGAATGCATTGGTCTTTTGCGCAATCTTATCAACGATGATCTTGCCGTTGAAGACTCCTGTAGATTTCTCCCCGTAAATCCCCTTGTAATCCTGATGGCTTTCGCAATTGGGCTGCTGATGATGCACTAGGGTATGATGGTCTACGTGTTGCTTTTCTCCAAGTATGGTGACACCTTTTAGCGTAGATTCGATATGTTCCCCATTCTGAAAGAAGTTCAGGTTGTTTCGGGTAAGCTTCCCGCCAAAGGAAAAGGTATGCACATTTACTACACTCTTATCTTTCTGAGCAATATAGGTGTTGTCTATCAGCGAGGCGACCTTACTATCGTTCTGCAGCTTGTAATAGTCGACAATGGCATTTTTTGCAGCAAATATCTCTGTCACACAATTGGTAAGCACAGCGTTCCCCGTAAGGCTCTGATGCCTTTCAATAACCTGTAATTCTGCGTTCTCCTCTGCGATAATAAGGTTTCGCGGTTGTAACATCAGCGAAGCCTCGTTCCCCGTGGCAAAATGCAGGATCTCAACGGGTTTTTTCGGCGCCTTATTTTTAGGGATATAAATGTATGCTCCTTCCCGGCTAAATGCCGTGTTTAAGGAAGTTAGTGTCTCGACTTTAGAAGCTACTTTATTGAAATACACATCCATAACCGGCTTGTACATCGGCTTAGTCAGTGCTGAACTCATCAAACAGATATCCACCCCATCATGAGTAGTTTCGGACAAATTGGAACAATAGATCCCGTCAATAAATACGATTTTATAGGTATCGATCTCGTGCAGGAAATACTTTTTAACCTGGTGAAATTCTAAAGTGTTTTCCTCCTTTGGGAATATGCTGAAATCAATTTTCTGCAAACTGTTCAGCGAGGTATATTTCCAGGCTTCATCCTTTTTCGTGGGAAATCCTTTTTCTTCAAAATTCTTGATGGCTTCTGTTCGAATATCGTGAATGGGGTGTTCTACATCCACGTTGTTTTCGAATGCCATAAAGGACGATACTAATTTTTCTTTTAGATCCATTTTGAGTTTCACTCATTTAGGGCAGCCCTCCCGGGATGCCAGTACTGTTTATATTATACTACCGTTTCCTGCTTTAGCCAGTCGTATCCTTTCTCCTCGAGTTGCAGGGCCAGTTCCTTACTTCCTGATTTTACAATCTTTCCATCGTGAATAACATGTACTTTATCAGGTACGATGTATTCCAGTAATCGCTGATAATGCGTAATTACGATTACAGCATTATCCTTGCTCTTTAACTTGTTTACCCCGTTGGCGACAATTCGCAAGGCATCGATATCCAATCCGGAATCGGTCTCATCGAGAATTGCCAGTTTGGGTTCCAGCATAGCCATCTGGAAGATTTCATTTCGCTTTTTCTCACCACCTGAGAAGCCTTCGTTGAGGGATCTGGAAAGGAATTTCCGGTCAATATCCAGTAATTCGGATTTTTCCCTGATCAATTTCAGCATCTGATTCGCCGGCATATCTTTCAATCCACGCCCTTTTCGCGACTCATTGATGGCTGTCTTCATAAAATTGGTCACAGAGACACCCGGAATCTCCACCGGGTACTGAAAAGAGAGGAAGATACCTTTATGGGCTCGTTCCTCGGGAGAATCATCTTCTAGATCTTCTCCTTCAAAAATGATTTCTCCTTTAGTGATCTCGAAATCCTCGTTCCCTGCAATTACTGAAGCCAGAGTGCTTTTCCCGGAACCGTTTGGGCCCATTATGGCGTGTATTTCCCCGGGCTTAACCTCAAGGTTTACCCCTTTGAGGATCTCCTTGTCATCTACTTTGGCGTGCAGATTTTTAATTTTTAACATGATATCTTCGTTTTACTTTTAATCTTGATTTAATGACTTATCCGACAGAACCTTCAAGGCTTATTTCAAGGAGTTTCTGTGCTTCAACTGCAAATTCCATTGGCAGTTTATTTAATACCTCCTTGCTAAAACCGTTGACAATCAGGGCGATCGCTTTTTCAGTGTCAATGCCCCGCTGATTGCAGTAGAAGATCTGGTCTTCTCCAATTTTGCTGGTGGTTGCCTCGTGTTCTATCTGAGCTGTTTTATTCTTTGCTTCGATGTACGGAAAAGTATGGGCCCCACATTCATTCCCCATCAACAGACTATCGCACTGAGAAAAATTTCGAGCATTCTCTGCCCTGCTATTCACCTGTACAAGTCCGCGATAACTGTTTTGTGATTTTCCAGCGGAGATTCCCTTGGAAATGATGGTACTCTTCGTGTTCTTTCCGAGGTGCACCATTTTTGTGCCTGTGTCGGCTTGCTGAAAGTTGTTGGTGACGGCTATTGAGTAGAACTCCCCGATAGAATTGTCCCCTTTCAAAATACAGGAAGGGTATTTCCATGTAATGGCTGAACCGGTTTCTACCTGAGTCCAGGAAATTTTTGCGTTTCGCTCACAAATTCCCCTCTTGGTTACAAAATTGTAAACTCCGCCTTTTCCTTCTTTATCCCCGGGGAACCAATTCTGTACTGTGGAATATTTGATCTCTGCATCGTCCAGGGCGATCAGTTCAACAACCGCGGCGTGCAATTGATTCTCATCTCGTGACGGGGCTGTGCAGCCTTCCAGGTAACTCACATAACTTCCTTCATCAGCGATTACCAGTGTTCTCTCAAATTGTCCTGTACCTGCCTGGTTAATCCTAAAGTAGGTAGACAATTCCATAGGACATCTCACCCCTTTGGGTATGTAACAGAATGATCCATCAGTAAAAACTGCCGAATTAAGAGCAGCGTAGAAATTGTCTTTACGTGGTATCACCGTCCCGATATACTTTTTAACTAGTTCAGGATGCTCTTTAATTGCCTCTGAAATGGAACAAAAAATAATACCTTTTTCAGCCAGGGTCTTTTTGAAAGTAGTGGCAACGGAAACTGAATCCATTACAATATCTACAGCAACTCCGGCGAGTTTTTTCTGTTCGTCAAGAGAGATGCCTAGTCTTTTAAAAGTGTCGAGCAACTCCGGATCTACCTCATCTAGGCTATTATATTTTGGTTTACTATTCGGAGCTGAATAGTAGCTGATATCCTGAAAATCGGGTTTTTTGTATCTGATGTTAGCCCATTCCGGCTCAACCATTTCCTTCCAACCTCTGTAGGCTTCCAAACGCCATTCGGTCATCCAGTCGGGTTCTTCTTTCTTTTTAGAAAGCGCAATGACCACCTCCTCATTCAATCCTTTGGGAAAGGTATCAGATTCAATGTCAGTATAGAAACCGTATTCGTATTCCTTGGTTTCCAGCTCTTTCTTTAATTCTTCTTCTGTATATGCCATATTCCGTATTGTAAAAATCTATAAAGAAAAACTCTCCCCACAACCACAGGTGCGCTGTGCGTTGGGGTTATTAAAAACAAATCCTTTTCCGTTCAGTCCACCTGAATATTCCAGGACAGTTCCTACCAGATAGAGAAAGCTTTTTTTATCTACCAAAATTCGCACATCATTATCTTCAAATACCTTGTCGGTATCACTGATCTGCGAATCAAATTTTAGTTCGTAAGACAATCCACTACATCCGCCGCTTTTCACTCCTACCCGAACGTAATCTTTGGATACGTCAAAACCTTCCTCAGACATCAGGTTTGAAACTTTCTTTTTAGCCGTTTCCGATACTTTAATCATCTTAATTGGACTTATTCTAAATAGTTCACAAATATACACTAAAACTAGGGGATTCAAACAGATTCTAACATTATAATAACATATGGAAAGATCAAAGAATTCTATATTCCCGACCTAAATAATGGAAAGAAAAAGAAGGCATTTTAAGAGAAGTAGAGCGCTTTTATTCTATCTTGATCACAACGAGGTCTGTACCTCCTTTATTTAGCAAAGGGATTAGATCTGTACTGTTGCTTTCGCCAACTACTAAAATTCCCTTATCCTCGGTTTCCAAGGCATCAAATCCAAATTCCAGATTTGTGCCGCCATAAGCCTGCTGCCAGATCATTTGGCCTTGAGCATCGATCTTCAGCACCCACAGATCGTTTTCACCTGCGTTTGTACTCAGATCCTGGTCTGTGCTTTTTGCATTTCCGGCGATCACAAATCCCCCATCGGCCGTTGGACGTATACTTTCAGCAGCTTCAAAATTGGATCCTCCGTAAGTGCGTTCCCAGAGCATATTCCCCATTGTATCGATTTTAACTACCCAGATCTCGGATCCGCCATGAGATACTGCTACGTCTCCATCCGTGCTAATGGTACTCCCGGTAATGACATAACCCCCATCTTCTGTTTTTGCAATATCCTGGGCGATATCAATACCCGAGCCCCCATAGGATTGCTCCCAAACTAACTGACCATTCGCGTCGATTTTTACGACCCAGAAGTCGTACGACCCGTTGGGGTCAGTAATATCAAAATCATCACTCTCTGAAAACCCGGCCATAACATAGCCGCCGCCGTGTGCATTCACAACTGCATGTGCCCTGTCGTTGTTGGTTCCTCCGAAATATTCACGCCATTCCAGTTCTCCCTCCCTATTGAGTTGGGTGCCCCAGAATTCTCCTACCCCGTGGCGTGTAATGGTATACGACTTCCCTGTGTAGCCATCGGCCCTTGCTGAGGTAATGTCGAGAAACCCGGTAAAAAATAATGCGCCATCCTCTGATTCTACCAGGTCATAAGAGTGATCGTGGCCTGAGAAGCCAAAACTCTGCTCCCATTCCACGTTACCCTGTGAGTCTAATTTTAAGATCCAGTTGTCGTGAAAACCTTCGTTATTGCTGGCGTCCCCATCGTCACTCATGGCGTAGCCTGTAATAGCAAATCCTCCATCGGAAGTTTCTATCACTGCCTGACCACGGTCATCCTTGCTTCCCCCGTAGGTTCTTGACCAAAGAAGTGTTCCATCAGTATCTAATCGAACCAACCAGTAGTCATTTACATTGGTCGTCTTCCCT
>JABDQM010000228.1 GCA_013042315.1 Flavobacteriaceae bacterium
ACAGACAAAAGTCCTTCCTCATGCTCCATGATAATCACATAACCAGTGCCTATCGTCCATTCGGAAAAGATTACGGTTCCATTAGCCACAGCTTTGACCGGCGCATCCTTTTCGGCCACTATATCTACTGCAAAATGTTTCTTTTGCGCATCGTACTCCTGTGAGACCACTCCTGAAACAGGGGAGAACAATACGAGATTTCCGCTGCTGACATTCCTTTGAAACAGGTTGTATTTATCCTCCAGGGCCACTTGAGCTCTCAGGAGGGAGTCTTCCCTTATGGGTGAAAGGTCTATTGTTGATGGATCAATTTTAAATTGTTCGAACAGAGAATCCCTGTTCATCTCGTTGTTTTCAAAATCACCCCTGAGTACCATTCGAATATTTTCTAAATACCGATTGGTATAACTGAGGACATTAACAAGAGAATCGGTTTTATAGGTGAGTTCTGTAGCCTGTTTCTTTAATCGCGTAGAAGAGTAGCCCGGAATGTATTCCCGCAAAGGTGTGAATGCAATGAGGAGCGTTGTTAGCCCAATGAGTACAATAATGAATAATGTACCCGTAATAAAAACGTTAAGCCGACTTAATTTGAAGGATATTTTTTCTTCAAACGTGCTTTCGTTGAGGATCACAAGTCGGTACTTATGAAGTAACTTCCGCTTTATTTCCTTGCGTTTTTTACCTTTTTTCTCCATTCCTCACAAAGATACATTTCGAATTGAATATCAGCACAGAAGAATCATAAATTTGACTTGAGTACAAGGCGGTTTTAATTTTCATAGATAAAATACTTCCCCTTAGGTTATTGGCAGACAATTAAACCGTGATCTTAACGTTTGATATCCGGTAAGTCTATCGAGATTTTTACTACCTTTGTTTACCTAAATAATTTAAAGCAATGATCTTAGCAATACCTTTTCTGGCCATAGGCCCCTGGCAAATAGCCGTAATCGTAGTACTGGTACTCCTCTTGTTCGGCGGAAAGAAGATTCCTGAATTAATGCGGGGATTGGGCAGTGGAATCAAAGAATTTAAAGACGCTTCCAAGGAAGATGATAAATTAGAAGAGAAAAAAGACTAGATTTAGTATACAATCACAAGAAAAAGCACCTTAATTAGGGTGCTTTTTTATTTATTCTCCCTGCATTCCCATCACATCTATCCCCATTATTCTTTTTTACTTAAATACTTATTGGTATAATCTCTATTTTCTATTTATTACCCAGACGTTGGATCCATTTTTTCGTTTTACCATTCCGTTATCGCCTTTCATAAGCGCTCCAGGTTACTCGAAAAGCCACATATAATGGAGATTCACGACGGAAAACATCCGTTTCACAACAAAAAGTAATCCCTTAGCATAAGAACCTCTAAATTCGGCGTTATGGAATGGGAATCAACTGATTTCCGTCCAGAAAGTCAAATAAAACCAAAATTGAGCTGTCTTGATTCAGGACACAAATAAGGGGATAACACACATATGCAATTAAAATCCTATTGCCTCTTAATCCTATTGCTACTCGCTAGCCTTGTCCGTTCCCATGGCTTTACCTCTGCTTTGGAGGGAAGTGATGAGCCTGTTACAGCATTTGAAGTATTCAAAAGCAAGGCAAAGCAATATAACATTGCTACCAAAACGATTAGGGCCAATGCCAATATATCTTCGGGCTATTACATGGTAGCCGGTGTTTTTGGCGTTTCCGGAAATGCCCATTCTTTTGCGTCCTCCCTAAAGAAGAAAGATTTTGAAGCCGACGTTTACAAGGATGTAGAAAATGGAATGCATTATGTATATCTCAATCGCTACAATTCAGGAGATAAGGCTATTTCATTTTACTTGAGTGATTCATACAGAAAGAAGATGTGGATCCTACATGTGGAAAAAGATAGAAGTTCACAAGTTTCTTTAAATCAGATAGTTGAAGCCGAAAAAGCTCCGATTAAAAGCGGACATAGTCAATTCCTTCAGACTACAAAAGGTCTGTCCATTGCCTCCAGAACTATTGAAAACAGCAATATTCCCGAAGGGGGTTATTTCGCAGTTGCCGGAGTTTTCGGGGACCAAAACAACGTTTCAAAATTTATTGGTAAGATGCAAGCCAAGGGAATTAATGCCCAATCGGTGCTACATCCAAAAACCAAATTGTCTTATGTCTACCTGACCAGCCATTCAAATTGGGAGCCCGTAGTTGAAGCTGCTAAGTCCAAACTCAGCGGGAAATATGAAGAAAAGATGTGGATCATGCACATACCTACAACCTCAACTCCAGGTATCACAGAAACGATGGAGGCAGTTGTAAACAGAAACAAGCTGATTAAAGGGATAACCGCAGAGCAAAATTCCAAAAGAAAGAACTCGTTATTTGCTAAGGATCCCCCTGCAAAATTATTGCAGAAGGCAGATTTATACTTTGATAAGATGTGGTATGCCGAAGCCGCTGAGCTTTACGAGCAATTCCTCGCAAACAACGAGGATAACTACACCTACGAGGTGATTCAGAAAGCTGGTGATTCTCACTATTTTAATTCCAATATGGAGCGTGCCTATTATTGGTACGATATTCTCTACAACAAATATCAGAACGAAATCAGTAGTGAAAACATCTTTAAATACGCTCACAGCCTCAAAGGAACCGGCAAGTATTCCAGGGCAAAGCGTTTGATGCGTATTTATGATAGGCGTGTTCGAAAAGAAGGGATGCGATATACGGTTAATGACCCTCGTACCACACCAAAAGAAAAAGTTCTAGACAACATTCTCGATACGGAATTAGAATATACACTGCGAAATGTTGCAACCAATTCTGAGTACTCCGACTTTTCACCGATGTTTTACAATGACGATGAGCTGGTCTTTGCATCTGCAATGGACTCTTCATTCTTTAGTACCAGACGGTATAAATGGAATAATCAGCCGTACCTCGACCTTTATGTAGCCAAGGTAAATCAGGAATCACAAGAGGTAAAGGACGCTATTAAGTTTTCAAAAAAGATCAATACAAAATACCACGAAGCTTCAGTTGCCTTCTCGCCAGACAATACTAC
>JABDQM010000233.1 GCA_013042315.1 Flavobacteriaceae bacterium
CCCGCTGGTCTGTATGCTGTTTTCGATTACAAAGGCCATCCGGGAGATAAATCCGTCTTTCAGTATATTTTTGGCAAATGGTTGCCCAGCTCAGACTTTCGATTAGACTTCCGGCCCCATTTCGAAACCCTGGGAGAAAAGTTTAAAATCAACGATCCAAATTCCGAGGAGGAGATCTGGATACCCATAAGTCCGAAATAGGATTTTTGATGAGGTTAATAGAATATAATACGAATCACCAAAGGGCAGTTTTAATTTTCCTATGACTGTAATTATTTCCAAAAAGTTTTTAAAAATCCGGTAAAAGACCTAAATTTAGATAATAGATCATTGATAATGAGATAGATAATTAACATTGGTCTGATATAATATTCATCATAATCACAAAGACAAACAAATGATTTCACTAGACAAAAGATTGGGACTAATTCTACTGGGAGCGGCGTCTGTATTGTTAATCCCCCTAATAGCTATGCAATTCACCTCGGAGGTGAATTGGACCGCCGGCGATTTTCTCGTGGCGGGTATTTTATTGCTAGGCACTGCTTTTCTTCTTGAATTTTCATGGCGTAAATTGCGGAACAGCGCATACCGGAAATGGATACTGTTGGGAATCTTCATTATATTTCTATTGATTTGGGGCGAGTTGGCCGTAGGTGTCTTCGGCACACCTTTGGCCGGAAGTTAGACGTATTCTTTTATACTCAACGAGAAATATAACCTCATAATTCTTCTTCACCTTATTTCTTTATGAAGGATAACCGTTTTCAATGAAATTTTTAAAAATATACTTAGGAATTCTACTGTTCTTGCTACAAACGGGATTTGCTCAGGTACCATTAAGGGATATCGCTTATGAGGAGATGGGGCAGTTATCGGTCGATGGTGTTTTCACTCATGAGGGCGAACCCTATTCAGGAAAGGCGATTGATTATTACAAAAATGGTCCTATCAAGGAACTCCGGGAGTTTAAGGATGGAAAATATCAGGGTGTTTGGAAAAAATGGTATAGCAACGGCGTTTTAAAGTCCATCAGGAATTACAAAGAGGGGAAACTCACCGGCAACTGGACTACCTTTAAACAAAATGGCGAGATAGAAGACAAGGGAGACTCAGAACATTTATTTTATCGACCCTTTTTTGGAGAAGAGGATTCAATTGATGGATATGAAGAAACCTCACCTTCTTTTACAGCTGATGGGCAAACCATGGTGTTGGCCCGATATAAAGAATGGGAACGTAAAGTTCCATTTATTGCTTACTTGAAGAAGGGGAAGTGGCTCAAAGAACAACTGCCCTTCGTTGATACCCTTTATAATTTGGCTATCAGTCCTGGTGGAAACAGAATCATTTATAAAGTTTATGAGCAGTTAAACGGGAGGGAAGTCTCCAGGGTATATACAGTTGATAAAAGAGATGGCCAATGGGGTGCTCCCGTAGAAATTCGCAGGCTATTTAATCTCAACGCAGGGTATTTTCAAATAGCCCCTGACAATACCCTGTATTTCTTTGCCCGCAGTCCCAAAACCGGAATTTTCATGTCTAAACCCAGAAAAAATAATAAGTATTCCCGTCCAAAATGGTTAGGAGAAGAGGTGTCTTTGCCAGACAGCGATAGTTTTGATGTATTTGTACATCCCGATAAACACAAACTGATTGTATCTCAGTATTACGATGAAAGCAAATATCCTGAGAGGGGAGAAGTAGGTTTATATTACTACGAAAAAGAAGCCGATTCCTGGATTAGGAAGAAAAGATTGCCTCTCAGCTATGGCTGGGCTCCTTCTATCACCGCAGATGGTAAATTTATCTTTGTGAGAAACGGAGGTATTCAATACCTTCCCTTGCAAGAACTAGGGATAGAGTGGTAGTAGTTTTTGTTTGATCAATCATTTCTTCTAAGCTTACCATTTCTACATATACTCTAAATAAACCTTGTCTTTCGGGAATTAACTTTTTAGCACGTACTTTTGCGGCATGGAGGAATGGTACCATTATGTCTTGTTGGTGGGTGTAGGCTTTGTAGTAGGCTTTATCAACACCATCGCTGGCGGTGCTTCCCTTATCTCTCTTCCGGTTCTCATTTTTCTCGGCTTGCCCCCTTCGGTAGCCAATGGTACAAACCGTGTGGCCATTGCCTTTCAGACCGCTATAGGCGTAGCCGGTTTTAAAAGTAAAGGGGTTTCTACCTTTCCCTTTAATATCTATCTGGGCCTTGCAGCCTTAGTAGGATCTGTACTTGGGGCTTCAATTGCGGTGGATATTAAAGGCGAGACCTTCAATCGCATCCTGGCCATAATTATGGTGGTTGTAGTCCTGATCATCGTATTTAAACCCAAGATCAATCTTGAAAATATGCAGGAACGACTTACCGGCAAATACCTCTGGTTGGGAATGCTCGCATTTTTCTTTATTGGTATATACGGGGGATTTATTAATGCCGGAATAGGGTTTGTAATCCTTTTATTTCTTCATTATTTTCACCGTATGAGCCTGGTCAGGGCCAATGCAACCAAAGTGGCTGTAGTGTGTATCTATACCCTGGCTGCCCTGGCAGTATTTATTCTCAACGATAAGGTGATCTGGAAAGTGGGATTGGTACTCGCCATTGGGAATGGAATGGGCGCCTGGTTTTCTAGTCGGGTTTCCGTGAGAAAGGGAGACGGATTTATTAAGACATTTTTAGTCATCATGGTGATTGTGATGGCGATTAAATTATGGTTTTTTACCTAATACAATGGGAGATAGTATAGAACGACTAGAGTGGCGCTATGCCGTAAAGAAATTTGATTCTGAGGCCAATCTTTCCGAAGAGCAGATCGATAGGTTAATTCGGGCCTTTAATCTAACGGCCACCTCTTATGGTTTGCAACCTATCCGCCTGGTGGTGCTTCAGAATAAGGAAATACAGCAGGCTTTGGTTCCCCACACTTACGGGCAGAAGCAGGTGGGCCAGGCTTCTCATGTTCTGGTAATCTGTATAGAGACCAGAATAGACAAGGAATACATCACTCAATATTTTGAGCGCGTTAAAACGATTCGGGGAACTAGTGATCAGATTCTATCTCGTTTTAAAAACGAATTGCTTGAAAATTTTGAGGAAAAGCACGCAGAAGAGATCAGGCAATGGGCTACAAATCAGGCCTACCTCGCTATGGGTAACCTTTTAACGGTATGTGCTGTGGAAAAGATAGACGCTTGCCCCATGGAAGGTTTTGTCCCCTCAGCTTATGACGAAGTATTGGATCTGCAATCCCGTCACTTGTCATCAGTATTGGTATTGCCGGTGGGGAAGAGGGCTGAAGATGACATGTTTTCAACTATGAAGAAGGTAAGACGCGACCTCAGAGAATCTATAATTCAAATAAAATAATTGCTTAACTATGCCGGGATTTGAAATGTTTGGCGCCCTGGAAAGGGCTGAAGTTCAGGAGGTACTAGACACAGGTGTTCTCATGCGATACGGATTTGACGGGATGCGAAACAACTGTTGGAAAGCCAAAGAACTCGAAAAGACTCTTGCTGCCCGTATGCAGACCAAATTTGCCCATACTGTCAGTAGCGGCACTGCAGCTCTTAGTGTTGCCATGGCCAGCGCTGGAATTGGTGCCGGAGACGAAGTGATCATCCCTACCTTTACGTTTGTCGCTAGTTTTGAAGCCGTACTCGCCCTCGGAGCCATCCCCATCCTTGCTGATATTGACGATACCCTTTGTCTGAATCCTCAAGCCGTGGAAAAGCAGATCACGGATAAGACCAAAGCGGTAATGCCTGTTCATATGTGCGGTTCTATGGCCGATCTCAAACCTCTGAAAGCACTTTGTGATAAACATAAGCTCCTATTAATTGAAGACGCCTGCCAGGCCATAGGAGGAAGTTATGAAGGCAAACCCCTGGGGAGTTATGGCGATATGGGTTGTTTTTCGTTCGACTATGTTAAGACCATTACTTGTGGTGAAGGAGGTGGTATTATTACAGACAATGAGGACTATTATAAAAACGCCGATCACTATTCTGATCATGGTCACGACCATGTGGGGAAAGACAGAGGTGCAGAAACACATCCTTTTCTTGGGTATAATTACCGCATCTCCGAATTAAACGCTGCGGTTGGTGTTGCACAAATAAAACGCCTCGATGATTTTTTAGGAGTACAACAAAAAAATTACAGTCTCCTGGCAGCTTCGCTTGCAGAAATCGAAGGGATCACATTCAGGAAAGTTCCTGAAACCGGAGTTCAGAATTATTCCTTTCTTAACTTTTTCCTGCCTTCCGAGGATTTAGCCAGAAGAGCTCACAAAGCACTCATCAATGAAGGTGTTGACGCTTGTTTTTACTGGTATGACAACAACTGGCACTACTATAGGAAATGGGAGCACCTAACGGGACCTAAGAGCCTTGGACCACTTAATGAACAGGTATTAAAGCGAGTCTCAGAGCAAACTCAGGGAGAATTCGCAGCATCTGATCATTGGATGGGCAGAACGATCTCTTGTCTGGTTAAATTGAGTTGGAGTAGCGAGGAGGTCACCCAAAGAGCGACTTTAATGCAAAAAGTGCTCAGGGAAATTCTAACAAAAGTCTAGTAAGGGACGTATTCGATGATTTCCAGGCCGTAGCCTACAATTCCCACGCGCTTAGTCTTCCCACTGTTGGTAAGGACCTTCATCTTACTAATGTTCAGGTCGTGAAGAATTTGAGCTCCAATACCGAAATCTTTGGTATCCATATCAATTCCAGGGGCTTTCATAATCCCTTTCTCCTGATTTTCTTTAAGTCCCCGGAGTCGGTTGAGCAAATTCAAGGATTCGCTGGTCTGATTGATAAACACAATGGCTCCCGCACCTTCATTATTAATTGCCTGAAACATATCGTCGAGTTTCTTTTCGGCATTGTTAGTGAGTGTCCCGAGGATGTCGTTATTAACCAGGGTAGAATTTATACGGGTTAAGACTGCATCATTGCGCTTCCAAAAGCCCTTAGTTAGAGCGATATGTACTTGTTCATTGGTAGTTTGCTGATAGGCGTGAAGTGTAAAATGACCGAATCGGGTTTCCACTTCAAAGCACTCTTTCTTTTGGATAAGACTGTCGTGCTGCATTCGATAGGCAACCAGATCTTCAATTGATATTAGCTTCAGATCGAACTTTTTTGCTACCTCAGAAAGATGCGGCAGGCGTGCCATAGTCCCATCCTCATTAAGTATTTCTACTAAAATCCCTGCAGGTTGAAAGCCGGCCAGTCTTGCGAGGTCTACTGCCGCCTCGGTATGCCCGGTTCTCCTAAGTACGCCGCCATTCTTCGCCTTTAATGGAAAAATATGTCCTGGTCTCCCCAGCTGATGAGGCTTAGTCTCAGGATCAACAAGCGACTTTATAGTTTTTGCTCTGTCGTGAACGGAGATTCCTGTGGTGCATCCGTGACCTATCAGGTCTACGGAAACGGTAAACTGAGTATGATGAAGCACCGTATTATTCTGTACCATCATGTCCAGGTTGAGCTCTTCACATCTCGACTCGGTTAAGGGAGTACAGATAAGTCCACGACCGTGCATGGCCATGAAGTTGATCATTTCCGGACTCACCTTTTCAGCGGCTGCAATAAAATCGCCCTCATTCTCTCTATTCTCATCGTCAACCACAATAACCACCTTGCCATTGCGTATGTCTTCAATGGCTTCTTCAATCGTATTAAGGTGTATTTCTTTAGCTTTACTCACCATCATGGTGTCTTTCTTTTAAATCTTTTTCGAATTCCTGCTGTGAGAATATCCCACACATGGCCAAAACTCATCAATCCGCGATCTGCAGTTGCCCTCCGTGTTAGGAATACCCCCAAAGGTAACATTATTAGGGTAGATAACCACGCTCCGAGGATGGGATGTATGTTTCCTTCCTTAGCGTAATTCCCGGCAAAAACACCGATAAAGTAATAAGTGAGGAATAAAACAATGGCAATTACCATAGGTAGTCCAAGTCCGCCTTTTCTGATGATTGCCCCAAGCGGCGCCCCTACAAAAAACAGGATAATACAGGATAAGGCAAGGGCGTACTTCTTGTGCAACGAAAGGATGTGCATGTTGTAGATCTTGTATTTATTCTGAATGTCTTGTTTCTTGCCCGAAACCGAATTTAGGATATTCGAAATGGCATTGGAAGCAGCACTGATGATCTGCCCTT
>JABDQM010000239.1 GCA_013042315.1 Flavobacteriaceae bacterium
AAGTGCAGCATGCCCTCAGGGCTTTTACAGCCAAAGACAGAAAAGCGATTAAACTCACAGCGGAAAATTACCCCATATCAGAATATTACGACACCAAGGAAGTTCTCACCTCCCTTGGGATAGGTGAGGCATTGATCAGTGCGCTGGATGAAAAAGGGCGTCCTACCCCTCTGGCAGCAACCCTGCTGAGAGCCCCGATGAGCAGAATGGATATTTTGACAAAAAAGGAATTAAAGGAGGTTATTGACAATTCGCGACTCGTACATAAATACAACGAAACGATTGACCGGGAAAGTGCCTATGAAATGTTGAATGAGAAGATCGAAAAAGCAGAAGTCAAGGCTAAGAAAGAAGAGACCCGATCCTCTGGCAGATCCAGATCTACAAGTACCAGAAGAAAAAGTACACGGCAGAATCCTGTGGTAAAAGTACTTACTAGCGCCACCTTTATAAGAGGGGTCCTTGGCATATTAAGGAAAGCTATGAAGTAAAAAGAAACATTTCTATATTTTCTACTCAATCCTTAAAAACTATTATTTATGAAATACATCACGGGCATTTGCCTATTGTTAATACTTATTGCCGCTTGTAAAAAAGAGCCGGATCCCAGATTCAGTATTACAAAAGACCGTGTTGGTTTGCTTGAAAAATCGGCGACCATTGATGAGCTGGATCGCATTTTTGCAGAAGACTCACTTGTCAGACCTTCATCTCTACCCAACAATCAGGGGAGTTCAGGAATTATCGAAGTGTTTGAAAAAGGCGGGAAACAGTTACTGAGTATCACCCCTTCAGAGGACAGCATTCCCGGTATCACCAATATACGGATCCACGATGCGAGGTTTACCACAGGGGAAGGTATCTCCGTTTCCAGTACATTCGGGGAGATCAGAGATAAGCTCACTGTAAAAAAAGTGATCACTTCTCTAAACAATGTAGTTGTTTTGATCAGGGAGAGCGACCTGTATTTTACGATCAGCAAGGATGAGTTACCCGCAGAACTCCGGTTTAATAACTCCGATATCGATTTGGTTCAAATCCCCGATAATGCTAAGATCAAGTATATGATGGTGGGATGGAATTAAGCCTTAGGGTATGACGAATCTCCCTGTTAATTAATTCCTAAGCTAAAACGATTCCACCCCAGCTTTCATTACATTGAGACTAAATAACCTCATTATGAAAAAAATCGCTCTGGCTTTTCTATGTTGTTTTACCCAATTTATATCAGCTCAATACGAGTATGACCCATCTCCGGAACACCCCTATGGCCTACCAAATCCGGAGGCACCGCAAGAATTATTAGATTTTGCTCCCTTGATTGGGGAGTGCGATTGTTCTTCAATTTCCAGAAATGCGGATCAGAGTTGGGGAGAACCGGTAGATATGATCTGGCGATTCAAATACATTATGAACGGTTTGGGGGTTCAGGATGAAACGCTGAAAGCAGATGGCAAACATTCGGGCAGTATTCGGCAATTTGTAAAGGATAGTACACGCTGGTATGTTCATTATTACAGTTCCGGATCACCATCAACTATTCTACCTGCCTGGGAAGGGAATAAATCAGCAAACGGAGATATTGTTTTGTACCGAAAGCAAAAAGCACCTAATGGTCTTGATGGGTTTTATAAATTAACCTTTTCCGAAATTAATTCCGATGGTTTTAAATGGCTTGGTGAATGGGTAAATACTGAAGAAACTTTTTCATTTCCTACCTGGAAAATAGAATGTAAAAAAAGAACCAGTCCGGGTGTTCAAATTGAAAGGCAGCGCATACTTACTTCTATGAAAAAATTTTCGGAGGCTTATCAAAATGGAGATTACGAAAGTATTGCGAATTCATACACTTCAGATGGAAAAATTTTTCCAAATAACGCTGCCATCATTGAGGGTAGAGATGCTATAAAAAAGCGATGGACCTTACCCGAAGGAACTCGTATCTTGCATCATGAATTGCAACCTGAAGAAATTAATATTCTTGGAAATTATGCCTTTGATTATGGGTATTATACAGGGACATCAGTTAGTGGAGAAGGAAATGAAGCAACGTTTAAAGGTAAATATGTAGTTGTATGGAAAAAAGTTGATGATGAATGGAAGATGTATCTAGATATATGGAACCGGGTAGCAGATAATTAATATAATCTTCTATAAATAGAGTTTTCCTTAAGGTTTTTCAGAAAGCATGAATACTCGCGTTTACAGGTAGAAGCTATTTAAAATAGATCGATTAGAATGACCACATACTTTAAGCGCATAGTTCCAAGAATATATGGTTTAACATTTAATATATTATCCTTCTTCTCCAAAAGAGCGGTGGCTACTAAAGCGTATCGACTTTTTTGCACGCCCAGAAAAGGAAGGGTATTGCCCATTCAGGAAGAATTTCTCAAAGAGGCTGCTTTCGAAAAAGTCATGGTCGATGACATGGAAATCCAGACCTATCACTGGAAAGGACCTGGAAAAAGGGTGATGCTGCTCCATGGGTGGGAAAGCAATACCTATCGCTGGAGAAATATGATCGGATTTCTCAAAGAAGAGGGCTACGATATCGTTGCATTTGATGCTCCCGCCCATGGTTGGTCTAAAGGAAAACTATTTCACGTCATCAGGTATACCGCCTGTACAAAAAAGCTGGTTGACCGGTATAAACCCGCTTATCTAATCGGCCACTCGGTAGGGGGCATGAATGCCGTCTATCAGCAGTATTTATACCCTAAAAATTCCCTCCAAAAAATAGTTACAATCGGCTCTCCTTCAGAAATGCAGGATGTAATGAAGCAATACCAGGAAATACTGGGATTCAATGATCGCGTGATGCAGGCGCTTGATGAATTGATTATTG
>JABDQM010000247.1 GCA_013042315.1 Flavobacteriaceae bacterium
AGCAATGATGAGTTCAAAATCATTGTCGTCTGCAAAATCAATGCCCGCATAAGACACTCCGTAACCTTCAGCATAACGGTCGGGAATATAAGTGGCTACCCTGGTGTAATTTGATAATAGGTAAGAAGAAACAAGAGCCACCGCAGTGGTCCCGTCAACGTCATAATCGCCATAAACCAGGATATTCTGTTCAGATCGTATGGCTTCATCTATGCGTTTTACAGCCAGATCCATATCCTTCATCAAAAACGGATCGTGCAGATGTTCGAGTTGTGGTCTGAAAAAACGGTGCGCTTCGTCGTAATTGTTAATCCCCCTTTGTAGCAGAAGAGTCGCGACTAAAGGAGATACCTTTATGGCTTCGCTGAGGTGCTTTACAAGCCCTTCTTCCGGTTTGGCTTTTAAGGTCCATCGCATTTCACAAATTTCTTCAGGGCTCATAAAGTAGATTCAGCAAGCGCAATTCCCATGCAGCTTACGATTTTGTTAGTCAATTTATTAATTCAATAATTTACAATTAAAGAAATCAAGCAGAGTGGTAAATATTTTCTGCAGTTACTTCAGCAAATCTGCGAAACATTTCCATTACTCCACAGTATTTATCGACAGACAGATCTACGGCCCTTTGAAGCTTTTTTTCCTCGAGTTCTTTTCCGTAAAAATGGTACTCCAGATGTACTTTATGATAGTACTTCGGGTGTTCATCTGTAAGTTCAGCGAAGATTTCAATATGGAACTTGTCAACTTTTAATTTCATTTTGTCGATCAGCGAGACCACGTCTAAGCCAGAACAGCCTGCCAGGGATGTCAACATCAGTGCCTTAGGCCTGTACCCGTTTCCTTCACCCCCATCTTCGGGACCTGCATCAATAGTTAAGTCAAGGCCCGAAGGATTATTGCTTTCAAAGGCCATCTTCCCTATCCATTTGGTACTTATATGGTTTGTCATGCTCTGTTTTTTTCGTTTCTTGTAATATCAAAATTACAACAATAACCCTTAATTTAATTTATGCCACTGGTTAACCCACTGCCTCCTGAACACGACGCTGAAACAAAAGAGCTCGCCGATTTTTTTAATGAGACTTTGGGCTTTTGCCCTAATTCTATCCTCACCATGCAGCATCGCCCGGCCATTTCAAAGGCCTTTATCGGACTAAATAAGGCAGTGATGGAAAACAAGGGCCGTGTGACCTCCGCATTAAAGCGTATGATCGCCTGGGTGAGTAGCAATGCCACAGGATGCAGGTATTGCCAGGCTCATGCTATCAGGGCGGCTGAGCGCTACGGAGCCGAGCAGGAGAAATTAGACAACATATGGGAATACAGGACACATCCTGCCTTCTCTGAAGCTGAACGCGCCGCTCTTGATTTTTCCTTAAAAGCTTCCCAGGTGCCCAATGCGGTTGACCAGGAGATTAAAGATGCTCTCTATGCACATTGGAACGAGGGAGAAATTGTGGAGATGCTGGGGGTGATCTCATTATTTGGATACCTCAACAGATGGAATGATTCTATGGGAACGTCCATAGAAGGGGGCGCTGTAGAAAGTGCAAAACAATACCTGGGGAAACACGGATGGGAGAAAGGAAAACACGATGGGAGTAGGTACTAGCGCAGCAAATTCATGAAAAAAGTACTGCAGGTCTTTTTTGTCTTTTTATTTTTTTCTTGCAAATCATTCCGCTATGATGATCATATGATTGCCTTTGACTATCTCAATCCCGAAAATAAGGAAGTACGGTTAAGTGGAGATTTCGATGAGATTGAATTCATTAATGGTGACAAGATTTATATAAGTTGTGGCTACTTCAGGGATTGGGAGGTTTATCCGCGATCTTTGAAAATAATTATTGTTTTGAAGAAAAAATACGCTTTTCAATCATATGGAAGTGTAACCTCCTCGGAATACGGAACCATTCCTTTGACTACAGTAAATAATAATCAGCGAAACCGTGAAATGGAAGACATTCGTTACATCATGTCATTGGCAGAAATTGATATGGTAGAAAGAAAAAACAGAATCCTGAAGGATACTATTGAAATAAAATTAGGAGAGATGAGCTTTCGGTACGTCCCCAGATCGTTATTGAGAAATTAGGTTCAGATCAAATATGTCTGCAATAAATAAATGGTCAGCATCCCCCAAAAGGTGCCGGTGGCCATACTAAGGATAGCCAGAACCACTGCATGGGGCATCCATTTCTTTTCATAGGCTGCCGTAACTGCGGGAGCTGTCGCAATTCCTCCCACATTGGCCATACTGGCAATAGGCACCCAGGCCATATTCAGGTTCAGCAATTTGGCAATGAGCATCATGAAGACAAAATGCCCCACCAACCAGAGGATCAGGAAACCCATAAAAGTAGTGTCGAAGCCCAAATTGGCAAACTGTAGCTTTAAGCCCAAGACTGCCATTACTACAAGAATGAGGATTGCACCTGCCCTCAAAGCGAATTTAAAATTCCAATTTGGCCACAAATTACTGATCGCCAGTCCGATCAGGGAGAGCAGTATAACTTTAGCAATAAAGCTCTCCAGCACAAGGTTTATAAAAATCACCGTCCCCAAAAGAATTAAAACTATCATCCATGGGGGCAGCACCTTTGTGGGATCCGACCGTAGACTTTCCGGAATACCCAAATCAGTTATCTTCAACTTTCGATTGATGAGGTTGCTCCCTTTGATAAATTGAAACATCAGGATGGTCCAGATATTCACCAGAATATTGTCCATAACCAGAATGGAAAGAAAAATGTCCTCAGGACATTCTACCAGTTCTTTCAGGACCAACTGACTAGTACTCCCTCCAATCCAGCTGCCGACAATAGGCGGAATGCCCTTCCAATATTCTGCCTTGACCAGGGTGTTTCTGACAAAATCGCTTTCCAGAAAAAATACCCCGAAGAAGAAGGGAAAAAGAGCGATGAAAACAGATCCTCCTGCGAATAACAATATGGGTTTCCAGCCTATAGCCTTGAGTTGCCCCAAGGATAAACTGCTCATTACGGCAATGATCGCCAAAGGAATAAAGTAGTCTCTGCTAAAGGAATGAATTTCATCCTGGGAATAGTCTGCCCCTATCAGCTGTGAAATGATCGCCGGAAAAATATAAGCCAACAAGATGGCCGGCACCCAATTGAATAACGACTTGATATGTTTGTTTTCCCATCGATCAAGCAGAAAGACAGCTACTACGGTGAACAGGGTGATGATCCAGGGCACAAACATGCTGGAAAAAATACGACATTTAATAACAGCAAGACCCTATTTCTTTCCTCCAACTACGATCACAAATTCGCCTTTCACCGGGTTCTCCTTGTAGTAATTCAGAACCTCAGCGAGGGATCCGCGGACCGTTTCCTCGTAAATTTTTGTCAATTCCCTGGAAACAGAAGCGGGTCTGTTCTCCCCCAGGTTGCTGATCAAATCATCCAGAGTCCTCAGGAGCTTATGAGGAGATTCATAGAAGATCATCGTTCTCCCTTCTTCTTTTAGAGATAGTAATCGGGTTTGCCTGCCTTTTTTAACGGGTAGGAATCCTTCAAAAACAAAACGCTCCGACGGTAGGCCGCTATTTACCAATGCCGGAATGATTGCAGTAGCGCCCGGCAGACATTCAACTTGGATCCCTGATTCAATACAGGCACGTGTGAGAAGAAATCCTGGGTCGGATATGCCTGGCGTCCCTGCATCGGAGATCAGGGCAAGGGATTCACCTCCCTTTAATCTTCTCACCAATGAATCCACCACCTTGTGTTCATTATGCATATGATAGGATTGCATGGGGCTGCTGATCTCATAGTGCTGAAGAAGTTTCCCGCTATTTCGGGTATCCTCGGCGAGGATAAGGTCAACTTCTTTCAGAATACGGATAGCCCTGAGGGTAATGTCTTCCAAATTACCAATTGGCGTTGGCACGAGGTATAAGGCTCCCATTGACATGGCTGTTTGTTAAATATAAAAAGCCGAAAGTAAAGAAATAAACTTTCGGCCTGAATTTGTATTATATGTTTCGTCTTAAGAAAATCTACGCTGAATCAGAGCGATAAACCTTGTAGCGTATTCATCCTTCCCCTGCCAGTTGTTGTATTCTGGTTTAACCATGTTGTCAATAAAAGCCATGGAACGATCAGCTGACTCGATGGTGTTTAACTGAGACAGAACCCGGTTAAACTCCTCTGTACTGTCATTAAAAAGATGTTTTACAAAAGCCAGGCGGTCATTAAGGCCAATCACAATTTCTTTGTTCGTAAGCTTGTCGTTAAGTGATCTTTCTTTCTCAGACTTTACAGGAGTTTCCTGATCTGGTGTAACGTCATTTGCGTCGTTCTTTATCACTTCCGTCTTTGCTACGAACTCAGCAAACAACTGCTCAATATTGACATCCTTGGGCATTTCAGATACCATGTGTTTAATGGTGTCTATCCCGGGGGTCATGATATCCTCCTCATGGGGATTGTTTTCAGGAACACCTTTATTTCCTGCCATAACAGCTGTGGCCATTTTCTCAAATTTTGAAGCGATAACGTTTTTCGAAACGTCTATTTCAATATCGTTCAATTTTTCTTCAATAAATTTTAGTACCGCCAACTTTTCATACAGATTTTTAGCAGCTTCATAGAGCCCGGGAATATCATCCTTGTCCTGAGAGGTAATTATCTCTGTTGAGAGTTTTACCAGTTCCTCTTTCAGTTTACGCTTCATTTGCTTTTTTATTTTCTTCCCTGTAAAGGTCTGTCTTTTTTAATACTTTTATACTTATTTAATTCTAACGAAAGAATTCCCTTATTTCGTCTAAAATTACAAAATGTTTCTCGAAAACACTGTTAATCATAAAGAACAATTTGGGTGGATAGAGGTGATCAGCGGGTCAATGTTTTCGGGTAAAACAGAAGAACTTATCCGAAGGTTGAAACGAGCCAAATTTGCCAAACAAAAGGTAGAAATATTCAAGCCGATCATCGATACAAGGTACAGTGACGAGCGAGTGGTTTCTCACGATGAGAATGAGATCAAGTCCACCCCTGTGCCCTCTGCATCCCATATCAGGTCACTTGCAGAAGACTGTGATGTGGTAGGTATTGACGAGGCTCAATTTTTCGACGATGAGGTGGTGACTGTTTGCAATGACCTGGCCAATAAAGGGATCAGGGTTGTGGTGGCTGGTCTGGATATGGATTTTAAAGGCAATCCCTTTGGCCCTATGCCTGCTCTTATGGCCACTGCGGAATATGTAACCAAAGTGCACGCAGTCTGCACGAGAACCGGGAACCTGGCCAACTACAGCTTTCGAAAATCCGATGATGAGAACCTGGTATTGCTGGGTGAAATCGAAGAGTATGAACCCCTAAGCAGAGCTGCATTTTTTAAGGCCATGTTAAAGGAAAAGGTAAATTTGATGGAAGTAAAGGGAGAAGAAATTCTACTTTCAAAAAATGCCAATCAGAAATCAAAACAGAAAAAATCATAGCCTGTCTCGACTTAAATTGGGACATAATATTATTAATCTCCATGACGTACTTCCTATACCTCGGTTCCTATGCACGACACTCATGAGACTGTGCTCGAAATCAATTTAGGAGCGTTAGAACACAATTATCGTTTTCTACGTTCTAAAATTGATCCTTCGACAAAATTTATGGGAGTTGTTAAAGCAACAGGATACGGAAGTAACCCCCTTGTAATCGCCAGGAAGCTGGAATCGTTAAAAATCGACGCCCTTGCGGTGGCCTATGCTTCAGAAGGAATACACCTCAGAAAGGGAGGAATTAAATGTCCTATTTTGGTGCTGCATCCGCAGGAAGCGAATTTTGAAGGTATCATTGCCCATTGTCTGGAACCCAACCTCTACAGTCCGAAGATATTAAAGACTTTTCACAAGGTGGCAGGAGAAGCATCGCAAAAAGATTATCCCGTACATCTTAAATTCAATACTGGTCTGAATCGTCTGGGATTCTGGGAAAATGATGTGAAACACATCAAGGAAGAATTGGGAAATTCCGGGGTCTTGAAGATCAAGGGAATACTTTCACATTTAGGAGCTTCGGAGGACATGTCGGAAAAAGAATTTACTGAAGGTCAGATTAAAGCATTTGAAAGTATTGTAGCTGAGGCAGAACAAGCACTTGGACCTATTCCCCTGAAACATTTACTCAATACCTCGGGCATTCTGAATTATCCCAACGCCCAATGGAGCATGGTCCGCAGCGGCATTGGTTTGTACGGTTACGGAAACGATCCTAAATACGATTCCGCACTACGCCCGGTAGCTTCATTAAAAACGATTATTTCTCAATTACACCGAATTGAACCAGGGGAAACTGTGGGGTATAACCGGGCATTTCGGGCAGATGGCTTTAGAACCACGGCTACACTTCCCTTGGGACATGCAGACGGAATAGGCCGACAATACGGCAACGGAAAGGCGTCTGTCCTTATTCATGGAAAACGCGCTCCAATCATCGGAAATGTTTGTATGGATATGCTGATGGTTGATGTTACCGGTATCGATTGCAAAGAGGGAGATGAAGTAATACTCTTCGGAGAAGGCCAAAGTGCAGAACAATTTGCTTCTTTCGCGGGAACTATTTCTTATGAATTGCTTACGGGCATCTCTCCGAGGATAAAACGATTATATAGAGAGTCCTAAAAATCTATTTTTTATTAGTATTTCATATACAATAATTACTATAGGCATACGTTTAACAACCATTAATAACTAATTAAAACATAAACCATGTTAAAGGAATTCAAGAAGTTTATTATGACTGGCAATGTCATTGAATTTGCCGTTGCTGTGATCCTGGCCGGGGCTGTTAGTCAAGTGGTCAACGGATTTGTCAAAGATATCGTGATGCCTGTTGTGGGTGAGTTTACCGGAGGGGTCGACTTTGCCAATTTGAAATATGTGCTCACCGAAGCTTCAGGAGTAGCAGGAGAGGCCGGAGCAATAGCTGAAAATGCTATCCGCTACGGAGCCTGGATCAATTCCATCGTTAACCTGATTATCGTTGGCTTTGTACTGTTTATGATCATTAAAGCCTATAATAAAACAAAAACACCGCCAGCGCCGGCAGCCCCAAAAGGGCCTAGTCAGGAAGAACTATTAGCCGAAATCAGGGATCTCCTGAAAAAGCAGTAAAGAAAAAATACCTGTATCTATACAGGAAAGCCGCTATACTACTAGCATAATCTTAACCCCTTTGTCTGGCCACGCTGCCTGGGCAAAGGGTATTTTTTTGTTATTTATCTAACAAGATGTGATATTTCTGCAAAACAAGAGGGCTTTCTTGTGCTACATATCCCTTTCTATTACCTTTGACCCACAAAATTTAGATGATATGAAAGTCGCAGTTGTGGGAGCCACGGGCATGGTAGGAGAGGTTATGCTCAAAGTATTGGCTGAGCGAAACTTTCCGGTTACGGAGCTGATTCTGGTAGCATCCGAAAGGTCTAAGGGAAAAACACTCAGCTTCAAAGAAAAGCTACATACTGTTATTACGCTGGATGAAGCAATAGCCAAAAAACCCGATCTAGCCATTTTTTCTGCCGGGGGTGAGACCTCTTTGCAGTGGGCGCCCAAATTTGCGGCCGTTGGCACTACGGTAGTCGATAATTCCTCTGCCTGGAGAATGGATCCGAATATAAAACTGGTGGTTCCTGAGATCAACGCGCATGAGCTCAGCAAGAAGGACAAGATCATTGCCAACCCCAATTGTTCCACTATTCAGCTGGTTCTTGTCCTTGCACCTCTTCACAAGGCATACGCTATGAAAAGAGTGGTCGTATCAACCTACCAGTCGGTTAGCGGAACTGGAGTGAAAGCCGTACAACAAATGGAAAATGAAGTGGCTGGCCGTAAGACTGAAATGGCCTATCCCTATCCTATACATCGAAATGCACTACCCCATTGTGATGTTTTTATGGAAAACGGTTACACTAAGGAGGAAATGAAACTCGCCAGGGAGCCTAAAAAAATACTCGGTGATGACAGTTTTGAGATTACCGCAACAGCCGTCAGAATACCTACAGCAGGAGGACATTCGGAATCAGTTAACGTCACCTTTGAGAAGGATTTTAACTTGCAGGAAGTAAGGCAACTACTGAATGAGACCCCAGGAGTGATCGTGCAGGATAACCCGGAGACCAATACCTATCCTATGCCCATTTACGCGCATGACAAAGACGACGTATTCGTTGGGCGCATCAGAAGGGACGAATCGTTATCAAATTCGCTCAATATGTGGATCGTCGCCGATAATTTAAGGAAAGGCGCCGCCACCAATGCAGTGCAAATAGCCGAATATCTGGTTCAAAACGATCTTGTCTGAAAAGGGTTGTAAATTCTGTTAAAAAGTCCGCTCCCCCTACCATTACAGAAGAAATTAAGGTATTTTTACGCCCATATAAAAAGAGACTTATGAAAAAATATGCCTTGGTCCTGTTAGCCCTGACTACCTTTGTGGCCTGTAAAAATGAATCAACCTCAGAACGATTACTTGTGAATTATCCGATGACTCAAAAAGTGGATACCGTCGATACTTATTTTGACGTAGACGTCCCCGATCCGTATCGCTGGCTGGAAGATGACAGAAGCGCAGAAACCGAGGAATGGGTTAAAACCCAGAATGAAGTTACGTTTAACTATTTGGAAAGTATTCCATTCAGGGAAGACTTGAAAAACCGGATGGAGAAATTGTGGAATTATGAAAAAATTAGTTCTCCGTTTAGAGAAGGTAACTATACCTATTATTACAAAAACGATGGGTTACAGAATCAGAGTGTCGTCTACAGAAGAAAAGATGGTGGAGAAGAAGAAGTTTTCCTTGATCCCAATACTTTTTCAGAAGATGGAACTACCTCTCTGGCCGGACTAAGTTTTAGTAAGGATGGCTCACTGGCTACTTATCTGATCTCAGAGGGAGGAAGCGATTGGCGTAAAGCAATAGTCCTCAATGTTGAATCTATGGAGATCATAGAAGATACACTAACTGATATCAAATTCAGTGGAATCGCCTGGAAAGGTAATGAGGGTTTCTATTACTCAAGCTATGATAAGCCCGAAGGGAGTGAATTATCTGCCAAGACTGATCAACACAAGTTGTATTATCATCAACTGGGAGAATCACAGGATAAAGATGAACTTATATACGGAGGGACCTTGGCGGAAAAACACAGGTATATTTCTGCCGGAATTACAGAAGATGAACGATACCTCGTGCTGTACCTTAGCACCTCAACTTCAGGCAATAAATTAATGATTCGTGATCTCACTGATCCCAATGGACTTTTAATTTCAGTGTTAGACGACACGGATTCGGATAGTTACGTTCTTGACAATAAGGGAACAACCTTGTACATTCAAACCAACAGGGACGCTCCAAATAATAAGGTGGTTACTGTTGATGCCATGTCCCCAGGGCCAGAAAATTGGAAGGATCTTATTCCTGAAACTGAAAATGTGCTGAATACCAGCACCGGTGGCGGATATATCTTTGCCGAATATATGGTAGATGCCATCTCTAAAGTACTCCAGTACGACTACGATGGGAAACTGGTTAGGGAAGTAGAATTGCCAGGTATAGGAAGTGCAGGTAGTTTTGGCGGAAAGTTGGATGAAAAAACCCTTTATTTTTCGTTTACCAATTACAACACGCCAAGTTCTATTTATCAATTTGATGCTGATTCCGGCGAATACGATAGCTACTGGAAACCTGAGATCGATTTTGATCCCAATACCTTTGAATCCAAACAGGTATTCTATACTTCAAAGGACGGTACTAAAGTGCCAATGATCATCACCTATAAAAAAGGAACTGAGCTCAACGGTAAGAACCCTACTATCCTCTATGGCTATGGCGGTTTTAATATCAGCCTTACCCCTTCCTTTAGCATTGTAAATGCCATTTGGATGGAACAGGGAGGTGTTTATGCTGTTCCCAACTTAAGAGGAGGTGGTGAGTACGGTAAGAAATGGCACGATGCGGGAACCAAAATGCAGAAACAAAATGTTTTTGACGATTTTATTGCGGCGGCAGAATTTCTGATAGAAAACAATTATACCTCCAAAGACTATCTGGCCATCCGTGGTGGTTCTAATGGCGGCTTGCTTGTCGGGGCTACTATGACACAGCGGCCAGACTTGATGAAAGTTGCTCTCCCAGCCGTTGGAGTGCTCGACATGTTGCGTTACCACACCTTTACGGCAGGTGCCGGATGGGCATATGATTACGGAACGGCAGAAGACAACCCTGAAATGTTTGAATATCTCAAAGGATATTCACCCGTCCACAATGTTCAAGAGGGCGTTGAATACCCAGCAACACTAGTCACCACAGGTGACCATGATGACCGGGTTGTTCCTGCACATAGTTTTAAATTCGCTGCTACCTTACAGGAAAATCAAGCAGGCGATAACCCAACCCTGATTCGCATCGAAACCAATGCAGGCCACGGGGCAGGTACACCTATCAGCAAGACCATAGAACAGTATGCAGATATCTTCGCCTTTACCTTTTATAACATGGGCTTTGACGCTTTGCCAAACCAAAAAGTATTAAAGGAATTTAAAGATTAATCATCCTGAGGGTTGAGTTAAATCCGTTTCTTCGGAGACGGATTTTTTAATGGAATCCCGGAAAGCAAGCTTATGTTGCAAGTAAATAATCTTTCTTTTGCTTATGGGACAGCCAATGTGCTGCAAGGCCTCTCCTTTGATATTGCACAAGGGGAGCACGTTGCGGTGATGGGGGAAAGCGGTTGTGGGAAAAGCACACTGTTAAAATTAATCTACGGCATGCTCACTCCTGGCGAAGGAGAAATCTCGTGGCAAAACGAGCAGGTGAAAGGGCCGCTTTACAAACTGGTCCCCGGGGAATCCTATATGAAATACCTTTCGCAGGAATTCGACCTTATGCCATTTACGACCGTTGCGGAGAATGTCAGCGAACACCTATCTGTTTTTTATCCCGAACAATTAAAGCAAAGGACCGAAGAGCTTCTGGAAATGATAGAAATGACCTCCGAAGCTAAGGTAAAGGTTAAAAATCTGAGCGGCGGCCAGCAGCAAAGAGTTGCCTTGGCCAGAGTTCTGGCCCAAAAGCCCGATATTTTACTGTTAGACGAGCCCTTCAGTCATATTGATAATTTTCGAAAAAATAGTTTGAGGCGAAATCTTTTTAAATACCTCAAGGAGGAGAACATCAGCTGTCTTACCGCAACGCACGACCATCTTGATGTATTGCCTTTCGCAGATCGGATCCTGGTACTCAAGGACAGAGAATTACTGGTAGACGGTGAGACCACCAAAGTATTTGAATCCCCAAAGAATTTTTACGTAGCCAGTTTATTTGGTGAAGCCAATGTACTGCCCATCACCGTCCTGAAATCTTATGCCGATACCAAAAGAAATATTATCGTCTACGCCCACGAATTTAAAGTGGCCAATTCTTCGGGCCTTGCTACCCGAGTAAAGAAGCTATATCCCATGGGAGGTTACTACTTAGTAGAAGGTGAATCTGAGGATGGGAAGATCTATTTTCACTCCGAAAAAATGCTGAAAATAGATGCTAAGGTCTACCTTAATGTTGCTATAGAAACCATCAACAAACGATTGAGGGAAATCAATTAAGAAAAGAGAAGAGAGGCAATAAAAACGGTAACAGCTCCGGTAATTCCGAGAACAGCAGTTCCCAATCCAAATAGTCGATATCCCGTTTTTACGTTCATTCCGCTCATTTGTGTAACCACCCAGAAAAAACTGTCATTAGCGTGAGAGACCATGGCAGATCCCGAGCCAATGGCCACTACCACTAGCGCTTTTTGAATTTCTGTGTCGTATCCCAGGGAGGGCATCATAGGGGCTATGATAGATGCTGCAGTGACCAGCGCCACAGTAGATGAGCCCTGGGCCGTTTTAAGAGCTGCCGCCAGAATAAAAGGAAGAAATATCCCGATATTGAGATCTTGCAGGGCGTTACCCAGCAGCTCCGCAATACCGGACATTTGCAGCACGGTGCCAAAAATCCCTCCTGCCCCTGTGATCAGTAGTATAGAAGCCCCATCCTTAATAGCCTTGCCTACCCAGCCCGCAGAAGACAGCATATCCTTATTGAGTTTCTTTGGCAGAAACAAGCATAAAAACACGCCTATCAGCAGGGCAATAACAGGCTCACCAACAAAACTAATTACTTGAAATGCCAGGGACAATTCACCTTCTGCCTGTATGACCAGGACTGATTTTAGGACGATGAGAATAATGGGAACGAGTATGGGTAGTGAAGATCTCATGATCCCGGGAGCTTCGTCTGAATCCGTATTTTCCTCAATGCCCGACTCGTCTCCGTCATCGGGATCAATATAAGTGCGTGAAGCGTATTTAGAGGCAAAAATTATACCCGCGGTCAGGGCTACTATACTCACCGGAATGCCAAATGCAATTACCAGTCCCAGATTGGCTTCTAATATTCCCGCCGCCGCGATCGGGCCAGGTGTTGGAGGAACCATCGTATGCGAGGCCATCAAGCCCAGGCCAAGTGCAATAGCCGCCCCAGCAAGAGAAATTTTTGCCTTTTTACTCAAGCCTTTGTTAAGCGGGTGTAAAAGCATAAAGCCGCTGTCAGCAAAAACCGGAATAGAGACGATATAACCAATTACTCCCATGGCCAGGGGAATGCGTTTTTTACCGATCAGGGAAAGTACTTTCATCGCGATGGTCTGAGCTCCTCCTGTATTTTCAAGGAAAGCTCCTATGATCACTCCCAGAACGATGATCAGACCAATTTTACCCAGGGTACCCCCAAATCCCTCGTTTATGGCAACGGTAATCTCCGATAGCGGCATCCCGGCAAAAAAACCATAGGCAATGGAAATAATCAGAAGCGCGAGAAAAGGGTGTACTTTGAGTCGGGTTGTCAGAAGAACAATGCACAGTACGGCTATTATCAGGTAAAGTATTTCCATTGTATCATCCGGATTTAAGCAAGGTGCCGGCCTGACTAAAATACGTATTTCCTGAAATACTAATTAATGGGAATAATTGAAGAATAAACACGGTTATGCCAGATGAGCTAAATCCCTTCCAACACTACTCCCTATGGCGATACCCATCCCTCCAAGTCGAACCCCGAAGCTCACTCTATCTGATTGCCGCGCTACAAATGGTCTTTTCTTAGATCCAACTCCCATTATTCCACTCCAGCGGCGATCTATTTCGAAGGGGGTGCCGGGAAGAATCACTTCATGTAAAAAGCGTTCAAGTTGTTCCTGAATTTGATCTGTAAGCCCTAATTCCTCAGTTTCCTCTCCCTTAAAATTGAGGTTGCGACCACCACCAAAGAGGATCCTATCTTCCACGTTCCTGAAATAATAATACCCTTTGTCAAAGTGAAAAGTTCCCTGTATACGCAAGCCGGGAATAGGTTTGGTGATCAGGACCTGGGCTCTGGCAGGCTTCAGATCACTCTCTAACCACTTGGCCGCAAAGCCATTGGTTGCTACGATTAATTTCTCAGTTCTAAATTCAAGTTCTTTTGTTTGTACACTTAAGCCGCGAGCATCCTCTTCATAGTTTAAGACCTCCATTGCGTTGTAGATTTGAATTCCCGAGGCTTGTACCTTAGCCAGTAAAGCGGCCATCATACTCCCGGTATCTATCTGACCTTCAAATGGGTTGGTAACAAAGTGGGGGGCAACATTGGAAAAGCCAAAGGTATTTTGCTGCAGCTCAAAAGCAGGGCCATTGAATACCGGAAACAAGAGCTCATTAACAAATCCGAGTTTTTCCTTACACTGTTCAAAAAGCGCTTTGTCCTTTTCCAAAAAAAGTTCGTGTCCTCCCTTTTGTTGAAAGTCTAACTCCTTATCCCCAAGGACAGATCGCAGTAATTCTATTCCTTCAAAACGTTTTCTAACAAGGGTGAGAACCTCCTCGGGACTGTGATGTTCAAGGTCGTCAAGTATCTCTGAAATACTGCCAAAACAAGCAAAGCCTGCATTTTTAGTACTTGCTCCCCGGGGTAGGATTCCTCTTTCAAGGACCACTATTTTGGCTTTGGGATATTTTCTCCTCAATTCAAGCGCACAGGACAGTCCAACGATACCGCTACCTACAATGGTATAGTCGATCCCTTTAAACCAGGTATTGTATTCCCAGTGGCTGAGGTTCATTGGAATAGAAACTCCGGCGCTTGCCGGAGTTATATATTAGTTATTTTCGGGTTCCGGATTCATCTTGAAATCCTCCATGAATTTGGTGGTGTAATTGCCCGCCAAATAATCAGGATGGTCCATCAATTGCCGATGAAAAGGTATAGTGGTTTTAATTCCTTCGATCACAAATTCATCCAGTGCCCGTTTCATTTTATTGATTGCTTCTTCCCTGGTTTGGGCAGTGGTAATCAGCTTGGCAATCATGGAGTCGTAGTTTGGAGGAATGGTATACCCACTGTAAACATGGGTGTCGAGACGTATCCCATGGCCTCCCGGAGTATGCAAAGTGGTAATTTTTCCAGGAGAGGGTCGGAAGTTGTTATACGGATCCTCTGCATTTATCCGGCACTCGATAGCATGCAATTTTGGGTAGTAATTTTTCCCTGAAATAGGAACACCACCGGCAACCAGGATCTGTTCCCTGATCAAGTCATAGTCGACCACCTGTTCGGTAATAGGGTGTTCAACCTGAATCCTGGTATTCATTTCCATAAAATAGAACTTACGGTGTTTGTCTACCAAAAATTCTATGGTTCCTGCGCCTTCGTATTTAATATATTCTGCTGCTTTAATGGCCGCTTTACCCATGTCTTCCCTGAGCTTATCCGTCATAAAGGGCGATGGGGTTTCTTCTGTTAATTTTTGATGTCTCCGCTGAATAGAACAATCTCTTTCGGAGAGATGGCAGGCCTTCCCAAACTGATCACCCACAACCTGGATTTCTATGTGGCGGGGTTCCTCAATAAGCTTTTCCATGTACATTCCACCATTGCCAAAAGCAGCGGTTGCCTCTTTTACTGCACTATTGAAAGCTGCCTCAATTTCTTCTTCCTTCCACACGGCTCGCATTCCCTTACCTCCACCTCCGGCAGTAGCTTTTATCATTACCGGATAGCCCACTTTCTTCGCGGTCTTTTTGGCATCCGCAACGTCTTTCAGAATTCCCTCTGAACCAGGAACACAGGGCACTCCAGCCTTTTTCATGGTTTCCTTGGCCGTGGCCTTGTCCCCCATTTTATCGATCTGTTCGCCTGTAGCACCGATAAATTTAATATCGTGTTCAGCGCAAATTCTTGAGAATTTGGAGTTTTCGGATAAAAATCCGTATCCAGGATGTATTCCATCGGCATTGGTAATTTCCGCTGCAGCGATGATATTTGGAATTTTCAGATAGG
>JABDQM010000250.1 GCA_013042315.1 Flavobacteriaceae bacterium
GTAAAATACGCTTCCTGGGCACTCAAAGTTACTGCCAGGAATAAACAAATTAAATTGATTACTTTTTTCATCAGTGGTGGTTTTTAGGTTTCTTTCTAAGATACTAAATAAAATTCTTTTCCCCCGATTCAGCAACCGTATTATCCCGGCAAGATACCTATTACAGCTACTCCCAGATACCCGATACCGAATTGACTTTTAGCCGGTTTATTTTAATCGATTCTACTCCTTCATTGCGTATTTTAAGATCCGAAAACGGCATGGTGGGGAAGATTTGGGCGGTCATTACATATTGACCTTTATTGACAAACACTTCCACTGAAGAAGCATCCAGAAAAACATCAAATTCCAAATCGCCTTCCGGTAAATTATCCAGGGGCATCTGCTGAATATTGGCAAACATCTCCTGAAAATCGACCAGGCCACTTTTTGAACGATCAAGCACGAGGAGTTCTTCCTCACTGTCTAATTCGATAACCAATTCTTCACCAGAATCATTGGTCAATGACAAGCTGAACTTTGCTAACGGACATGTAAAATGAATGGAGCTCTGATTACCGTTCTCCATAACAATAGCTTCATAGGAATTTGGAGCAATGTCAAGGTCCAAGTTAATGTCCTCCTTTATCAGATCTGAAATTCCCGACAAAGGGTAATTCAATAAGGTATAACTATCATTTATTTTTGCGAGGCTCAATGTTCTCGGTAAGGTCATCGCACTGCGCCACACTTCCGTTGGTGTATCTCTGGCATAGGTCCAGTTACTCATCCATCCTATAAAAATACGTTCCCCATCAGGCACCTCATTGTAGGTGACGCCTGCGTAATTATCTGTGCCCCAATCTAACCATCTCGCTTCTTTTTGATCAGAAGTAAAAGTAGTTCCGTCAAAATCACCTATAAAATACTGTGTGCCACTTCCGCCGTTTGGCGCCCCCGGATTTATACTGATTAGGAGTACCCACTTAGTCTCGTCTGTCCCCGCAACAGCTAGTTCAAACAAATCAGGACATTCCCAAACCCCGCCATGTGCACCCTGACCCGAGCCAAATCGACTCATATAATCCCAGTCTATCAAATTATCAGAGCTGTATAGGCGGAGATGATCCCCCGCTACCAAAGCCATCACCCATTTACGAGAATCTTCATCCCAAAACACCTTTGGATCTCTGAAGTCTTTAAATTCTGTATTGAGAAGTACCGGGTTTCCTTCGTACACTTCAAAACTCTCGCCATTATCCAGGCTATACGCGATTCCCTGAGTTTGATAATCGGTTCCTCCGGCCTTTTCCTTGTCCATATCGTGATAGGTAAAAATAGCAACAAGGGGTACTGTGTCTGCAGTTCCCAAACCGGAAGTGTTCTTGTGATCAATTACCGCGCTTCCTGAAAAAATCAGTCCGTTTTCGTCGGGGTAGAGCGCAATAGGCTTATTTTCCCAATGAAGCATATCCACACTTGTGGCATGTCCCCAGTGCATGGGTCCCCATACGATGTCATCGGGGTAATACTGATAAAATAAATGGTAAATCCCCTGGTGATATACCAAACCATTGGGATCATTCATCCATTTTTCTGGGGGCGTAAAGTGATATTGCGGCCTGAAGGGTTCTGTATACAGGCTTAGCGCTGTACTATTATCCTTCTCAGCGTCAACAGCTTGTTTACACCCCTGGACAAGACATACGATAACACACAGGAAAAGGGAAAC
This sequence comes from Flavobacteriaceae bacterium, assembly GCA_013042315.1. GTDB lineage: Bacteria > Bacteroidota > Bacteroidia > Flavobacteriales > Flavobacteriaceae > Muriicola. The sequence continues at coordinate 1,712 of JABDQM010000250.1, forward strand.
AGATCTCAGCATAGTAACATTATTTCTTTTTAAAATATACCTATTTTTCCGGTAAGAAAAGGAAGTGCTCATTTTTGAATCCTACACAATACCCTATCTTTGTCTCTATGCAAAAAATAATCCTCTATGCAGGAGCAATTCTGATGACAAACGCTTCTTTTGGTCAGCGAACTATGGAAAAACTGATAGATAAGCTCTCGAATAAAGACGTCCCCCTGGCATCAGTTACCGAGGTATCGGTAAATCCATCCTACATTCGTTTAGACGCCCGGGAAAAGGAAGAATATGAGGTAAGCCATTTGCCTGATGCTTATTTTATTGGGTATGACAATTTCGATGCTGAAGAGTTTGCTTCCCTATTCCCTGACAAAGAGGCCACATACCTAGTGTACTGTTCTCTGGGTATACGATCTGGTAAAATTGGAGAAAAACTACAGAAGTTGGGATATAGAGACGTAAAGAATATGTCCGGGGGAATCTTCAAATGGATAGAGGAGGATTTGCCGGTTTTAGACGCTGATGATAATGAGACTCAAAAAGTTCATGCCTACAATAAATTCTGGGGATTACTCCTCACTAAGGGAGAAAAAGTTTACAGTCTAGAAAACGAGGATGGGGATGAAGGATGAGAACAGCTGTCTCCTTCTGATCTTTACACGCAATCCCGAGTTGGGCAAATGCAAGACAAGGCTGGCGGCGTCTGTTGGGGACAAGGCTGCTTTAGAAATTTACACCTTTCTTTTGCAACATACTGTGAAGGTCACTTTACCTCTTAAGGCACAAAAAACAGTGTATTACTCCGATAAATTAGGTGTAAACGATCTATGGGATGAAAAGGAGTATCACAAAAAACTTCAACAGGGGAATGATCTTGGGGAACGTATGGCCAATGCCTTTCAAGAGGGTTTTAATGCCGGATATAAACGTATTATCGTGATCGGAAGCGATCTCTTTGACCTCAGCACCGATGATTTGATAACGGCTTTTGACAAAATGCAGTCCTGTGATTTCGTGCTCGGTCCGGCCAGTGACGGCGGCTATTACTTGTTAGGAATGACACGTTTTGTTCCAGAGGTATTTAAGGGGAAAAATTGGGGTACTGCTAGTGTTCTAGAAGATACCATAAACGATCTAAGGCATGAAAACTATTGCTTGCTTACTGTTAAAAACGATGTAGATGTGCTTGAAGATATCGAAGATATTCCTGCTTTCAAGCCCTTTTTAAAAAATAAATTATGACGCAAAAGCAACTGAATGAATCTACCGAATACCTGCAAAGCAAGGGCTTCCACGAGCCTGAAATCGGCATTGTTCTAGGCACAGGCCTGGGCAAATTGGTAGATGAAATAGAGGATTCCGTCGTGGCCCATTACCATAACATTCCTTTTTTTCCTCTGGCAACCGTTGAATTTCATAGCGGAAAATTAGTCTATGGAACCATGGAGGGGAAAAAGGTAGTGGTGATGCAAGGCAGGTTTCATCTTTACGAAGGATATGAATTCTTTGATGTTACTTATCCCATAAGGGTAATGAGACAACTCGGTATCAAAAAACTGTTTATTTCCAATGCTGCCGGGGCGGTAAATCTCAATTTTAAAAAAGGAGATATTATGCTCGTTGAAGATCATATCAACTTACAAGGGGGATCTCCTCTGGCTTTTAAAAACGTGGCGGAATTCGGGGACCGGTTTGTAGATATGAGTGAACCCTACGATCCGGAAATGAGAAAAAAAATCGAGACGATCTCCGAAAAACACGGAATCTCATTACGAAAAGGAGTGTATGCGGCTGTTGTTGGGCCACAGCTTGAAACCAAGGCAGAATACAGAATGCTGAAAACGCTTGGTGCCGACGCCGTTGGTATGAGTACCGTACCGGAAGTAATTATTGCCAATCATTTACGACTACCTGTAGTAGCAGTGTCTGTTTTGACTGACGAATGCGACCCGGACAACTTAGAACCCGTTAATGTTGCGGAGATAATTGAGGTTGCCGGAAAAACGGAACCTAAAATGATTACTATATTCACCGAGTTAATAAAATTGCTATGAGTTACTTAGAGGCAACGAATGACCTGTATAAGCAAGCTGCCTTAACCCCGGATGTGGGGTTATGCTGCACTACCAACCCTGTATGGCAGCTCCCGGGCTTATCCATTCCCACCATAATGCAGGAAATGAATTACGGCTGTGGAAGCACGGTATCGGCTTCAGATCTGGTCAATAACCCTAAAGTTCTTTACGTAGGAGTTGGTGGAGGAATGGAATTATTGCAGTTTGCTTATTTCTCAAGGCAAATCGGCGGGGTTACCGGAGTGGATGTTGTTGATGAAATGCTCTCTGCCAGTGAGAAAAATTTTAAAATAGCAGAAGAGGAGAACCCCTGGTTTAAAAGCGAATTTGTCAATCTGTTAAAAGGTGATGCCCTCAATTTGCCTATAGAAACTGAAAGTATTGACGTTGCTGCACAGAACTGCCTCTTTAATATCTTTAAGCTCGAGGATCTTAAGAAAGCTGTTGCGGAAATGTATCGGGTTCTGAAACCCCATGGAAGGCTGGTGATGAGTGATCCCGTTTGTGAGCAACCCATGAATGAGACTTTGCGCAATGATGACCGATTAAGAGCGCTTTGCCTCAGCGGGAGTATTCCGATTAAGGACTATGTAAAAGTATTAACCGATGCTGGCTTTGGAACCATAGAGATCAGGGCTAGGAAATCGTACAGGATTCTCTCGCCCAACCATTATCCTACGGATGAATTAATCCATATAGAATCCATCGAAATCGCTGCTATCAAAGATCCGATGCCGGAAGATGGCCCATGTATTTTCACCGGGAAAACCGCGATTTACTACGGAAGTGAGCCCTATTTGGACGACAAAAAAGGACATGTGCTGATTCAGAATCAGCCTTTGGCAGTCTGTGATAAAACAGCTGCTGCCTTGGCCGGACTTCAGGAACAAATCCATATTAGCGATAGTACCTGGCACTACGATGGTGGCGGTTGCTGTTAAAATTTACTTCATGAAAATCACTCTAATTTTTTTATGGGCAGGCCTGTTTTTTGCATCTCCGCAAAGCCGGAATACTTTGCAGTCAGGTGATGAACTGGACCACTCGGCGTGGACAAAATTGCTTCAGGAAAACGTCACTAAGGAAGGTTTTGTAGACTATCCCGGCTTTATGAAAAAGAAAGCTGAGCTAGAAGCATATCTCAACTATCTCGGCAATAATGAACCCAGCGCGAGGGAGTCGAAGAGTGAAAAACTGGCTTTTTACATCAACCTTTACAATGCCGCCACGGTTCATCTGATTTTGGAAAACTATCCGTTAAAAAGTATAAAGGACATTGACAATCCCTGGGGTGAAAAACGCATTCGTCTGGGTTCGGATCGAGTTTCTTTGAGTAAAATCGAATTCGGAATACTGCGCAAGATGAACGAGCCCCGCATACATTTTGCCATTAATTGTGCCTCTTATTCTTGTCCAAAACTGATGGAAACCGCTTTTACAGCTAGGGGTATCGAATTGCAGTTACAGCAGGCGACGATGGGCTTTATTAACGATAATAGTAAAAACCGGATTTCTAAAGAAGAAGTTCAACTTTCTCCTATTTTTAAATGGTATCGCGGAGATTTCACCCAAAATAGTAGCCTGATCGAATACCTTCAACCCTTTACAAGAATTGACCTTCAGGAAAATACAAAGTTGTCTTATCTACCTTACGACTGGAGCCTGAATGAAAAAAAGTGATATCCCTGATATAAGCATCATTATCCCGGTTATCAATGAGGAAGCCAACCTGGAAAGGCTTATCCCCTATTTAAAAGCAGTAGCAGACACCCCTGAGAAACTCGAATTCATTGTTGTAGACGGAGGGAGTTCTGATAATTCTATTGCCATGGCCACCACCCTGGGTGCTGTTGCCTTAACTTCTCCTAAAGGTCGAGCTTCCCAAATGAACAAAGGAGCGAGATCAGCAAAAGGGAGTATTCTCTATTTCCTGCATGCCGACAGTTATCCTCCGGAGGAATATGACCGCTGCATCCGAAATGCAATCCTACAATATGACACTGCCGGATGTTTCCGACTTCAATTCGACAGCAATAGTCGCTTTCTAGATGTATTTGCCTGGTTCTCCCGTTTTAATTTTCAGATTTGCCGGGGGGGAGATCAATCCCTTTTTATTTCCAAAACACAATTTGATGCCCTTGGGGGCTTCGATGAGAGATACAGGATCTACGAGGACAATGAATTTATCGGTAGAATATATCGCGAGTCACGTTTTCAGGTACTGCCACAAAAACTAAAAACCTCTGCGCGAAAATACAGGAAGAACGGTTTGCTGAGACTTCAATACCATTTTGCCAGAATTCACTTCTTGTATTACAAGGGATCTCAACCCGAAGTGCTCTACGCCTACTATGACAAGCACATTAAATCCAATTAAAGAGAATAAAGGAAGGAATTTGAACTATTCGTATAGCTTATAGAAGGTCTTAATGACTTCCTGTGCTGGCTTATTTTGGGGTGTAAATCGGTTGTCTTGCGGTCCTCCTGATTTTTCATGATTGATAAACCATTTCCAGATAAATCCTCCAGCAAACCAATCTTCTTCCCAAAACGATTCAAAAATAGCCTTCTTGGCATTGGCCTGAGCTTCCAGATTAACAGTTTCTTCATTCCGGTCTACCAGCCAGGGCTTTTTCGCTGTAAAGTCCATACTCCTGTAGCCGAATTCAGTAAAAAGTACAGGCCGGTTTGTCTTCTCAGATACCGACGAAATTTTATCTTTCCAGGGCTGCCATCCCGATTTTAGTTCTTCAACCGTTGGAGTCCTCGCTTCAGACAAGGGGAAGTAGGCATCGATGCCTATATAATCCAAATCAGTCCAAAAAGGAGTTCTTCCAAATTCATCCCAATTTGCCGCATAGGTCAATTTCCCTTTGTAACGACTGCGTATTTTAGTGATTAAACTCTTCCAAAATTCGGGACGCTGGCTAACAAACTGCTCCAGTTCGGTTCCAATGCAGAATATCTCCGCCTTTGATTCCTGGGCAAGACTGGCATAGGTGAGGATAAAATCTTCGTAAGACGCTTCGAGCTTTTGCCAGTCGGCATCACTCTTCATCTCAAGCTCTCCCGTAAATATTCCACGCCATATCCAGATCTGCGGCTTTACCATCACCTTGATCTTGTTCTTATGTAGTAGTTCGATGTACTGTTTTGCCCCCATCCTGGTCTCTCCAAACCATTGCCGTTCGGTATTGAATACAATGTTCGGGGAATTAACCTCCCGTATAAAACCAAAAGGCATGACGGCGGCATGATCTGCATATATCTGTTTAACCGGAGTAATATTTTCCTGAGTAACCTCGTCTCGCGAAGCGACAAAACTCACTCCATTGATCTTTCCAACAAACTGGCTACTACAGGAAAGTTGAATAAGACATAAGAAGAAGAGCCAAAGTCGCTTCATAATAATCTATCATTTGAAAGACTAAATTACAATTTTTTGGACTCCACAGAATTCTGTTCGGCTGTTAAGTTCTTATATTTAAACCGACTCAAGTCTTAAATCCAACCAAATACATGGAAACTGTCGTAATCATCGGGAATGGAATTGCTGGCGTCACCGCAGCAAGGCACATCAGGAAACTTTCAGATAAACGAATCATTGTCATCTCTGCTGAGAGTGAATTCTTCTTTTCCAGAACGGCCTTGATGTATGTTTACATGGGACATATGAAGTTTGAACATACCCAGCCCTATGAAAATTGGTTTTGGAAAAAAAACCGCATAGAATTAGTCCAGGGATATGTAAAGGAGGTAGACCATAGTAAAAAACGTTTGATTCTAGAGGGTAGCGACCCCATTGGCTACGACAAACTGATCATTGCCACAGGCTCCAAACCCAACAGGTTTGGATGGCCGGGCCAGGATCTTAAGGGAGTCCAGGGATTGTACTCAAAGCAGGAACTGGAACAACTCGAAATTGATGCCCCCGATAAAGAAAGCTGTCCCCGCGCGGTGATTGTCGGTGGTGGACTCATAGGCATCGAACTTGCGGAGATGCTAAGAAGCAGAGATATTCCCGTAACCTTCCTGGTTCGCGAAAGCAGTTTCTGGAACGGTGTTTTACCGGAGGGAGAATCCGAAATGATCAATGAACACATTAGGGATCACCATATCGACCTGCGCCTTAGCACGAATTTAGTGGAGATTCTCGCAGATGAAGAAGGCAGGGCAAAGGCTGTGGTTACTGACCAGGGAGACACCATTTCCTGTAATCTAGTTGGACTCACAGCAGGAGTAACTCCTAATATCTCTTTTTTAAAAAACTCCGGTATTGAGCTGGGAAAAGGGGTAAGAGTAAACCGATATCTGGAAACGAATATTGCAGATGTCTACGCCATTGGGGATTGTGCAGAACAGCAAGAGGCCATCGGTAACAGACGCCCGGTTGAAGCTGTATGGTATACCGGCAGGATGATGGGAGAGACTGTGGCTCATACCATATGCGGACAGCGCAGAAAATACAATCCAGGGCATTGGTTCAATTCGGCGAAATTCCTCGACATTGAATATCAAACCTACGGGTGGGTTTTCAGTGATAGCAATCGCAAAGAAGACGAAAAGCATTTTCATTGGAGACACAAAAAAGAATGGGTTTGCATTACTATGGCGTACCATTCTTCGGATAGAAAATTCCTGGGGATTAACACTTTTGGGATCCGGATGAGGCATGAGATTTTTGATCGTTGGCTCACCGAAGAGCGCTCTATCGATTATGTTTTGAAATATCTCAAGGACGCCAACTTTGATCCTGAATTTTACGATCAATACGAAGAAGAAATAGTGAACAGTTATAATGAAGCGATGGGTACTAGTATCAAACCCAAAAAGAAAAGCTGGAAACGTATTTTTAAATCTGCCTAAACAAGAATCAGGATGAAAACAACAAAACACATTGGCCTGATTATATTCCTTATTGGTTTGGGCATTTTTACTGCACTCCCCCTTATTGGGACCTATTCGCCTACTTCCTCTGATTTAGCAGAGTGGGTTGACGAAAAAGGTATAAAAAGTGAATTATTCATTAGCGACATAGAGCAAGAGATTGTGGGAAAGGATTTCTCAGGAATACACAATCTCACTACTGTCATCACAAAGGCACTAGACGAAGCCAACGCCACACATCGGAAAAACAAGGAATACAAGAAGGTGATTTACACCAAGGCCCAGGATATTGCTGCAGATCTGGGTAAACGTGCGGGTTCCGGGTTTATCCCCGAAAATAAAGGTTTGATGTGGTTGATGACTTTTGGCTTGGGCATCATTGGCGCTCTTTTATTCATCCTTCCAGACGTGGTATTACTGGGTAAAAAAGGAATCAAAAACGATGGTATCTACCATACAAATTCAACCAATCGCGGATGGATAGCCTGGCTGGTTTTCTTCTATCTGATCGCTTTTTACCTCTTATTGTATTTCAGGCCGCAGTTTGCTGTTAACTGGACCTATCTGGTAGATCCCATCAGTGAGGCCTTGAGTGGTAATCCGGCCGGACACTGGTTTGTTTATGGTTTTATGTATTGTACCGTAATGACGGTAATGGGAGTGAGGATGTATATCAAGTACAGACACAACCGCTACCAGATGATCAGAACTACTTCGGTGCTATTTTTTCAGATCGTTTTCGCCTTCCTGATTCCTGAGATCATGGTTCGCCTTCAGATGCCTTACTACGATTTTAAAAATGCCTTTCCTCTGGATTACGATTTCTTTTTCCAATGGAATTTGCGTTCCCTGATCAACAGTGGAGGAATTGGCATCTTTATCCTGGTGTGGGGAACTGTTCTCACCCTTATTATTGTTCCCGTTATGGTCTATTTCTTTGGAAAGAGATGGTACTGTTCCTGGGTATGTGGTTGTGGCGGACTGGCCGAAACTCTGGGTGATCCTTACAGACAGCATTCCAGTAAGACCCTGTTGTCCTGGAGAGTAGAACGGTGGCTGATCCACGGCGTTCTGGTCTTTGCAGTAGGCATGACCCTGATGACGCTCTACAGTTTTTTCTCGGAAACAGGAACGGTTCTGGGAATAAAGACGTCAAGTGTTCAAAACACTTACAGCCTGCTCATAGGCTCCATTTTTGCGGGGGTAATCGGCACTGGATTTTACCCGATTTTTGGCAATCGTGTATGGTGCAGATTTGGTTGTCCTCTGGCAGCCTACCTCGGATTTGTGCAACGCTTTAAATCGAGATTCAGGATCACCACCAACGGGGGTCAGTGTATTTCCTGTGGCAATTGCTCTACCTACTGTGAACAGGGTATCGATGTGCGCGCTTATGCCCAAAAGGGAGAGAATATTATTCGTTCCAGTTGCGTGGGTTGCGGAATCTGCTCAGCAGTTTGCCCCAGAGGGGTACTAAAACTGGAAAATGGTCCTGAAGAAGGGCGCATAAATCCTACTCAGGTTTTGCTGGGGAATGATGTAGATTTAATGGAGCTTGTGAATGATAAGTAAAACCATTCCACTATTTTCGCGCACGATTGGCCGTTTATTCTAAACTAGATATGGCGCAATAAAAAATGAAGGAAATCGTCGTTATTATTCCCGCCTACAATGAAGGTCAATCTATTGCCGCCGTCATTTCCGAGATTCCTGAATCGGTTTCCGAAATCATCGTAGTCAACAATAATTCTACAGATAATACAGCCGTTGCAGCAGAAGCTGCCGGGGCTACAGTGCTCTTAGAAGAGAATATGGGGTACGGCTTTGCCTGTCTGCAAGGAATAAATTATCTAAAGAAACGATCCAAAACCCCTTCCATCGTCGTATTTATGGACGGAGATTATTCCGACTATCCGGAAGACCTCCATAAAGTAGTAAAGCCTATTCTGGATGGAGATGTCGATTTTGTGATCGGTGCGCGAACAAAGGCTTTACGGGAAAAGGGATCCATGACCCCACAGCAAAGCTTTGGAAATGGATTGGCCACGTTCCTGATGAGATTGATTTACAGGTCAGATTTTACTGATCTCGGGCCGTTCAGAGCTATTCGTTATGAACAGTTGTTGGCCCTGGAAATGGAAGATAAGACCTATGGCTGGACGGTTGAAATGCAGCTTAAAGTATTAAAAAAAGGCATAGCATATACCGAAGTACCAGTGCGTTACAAAAAAAGAATTGGTATCTCCAAGGTATCCGGTACAGTAAAAGGTACTATATTTGCCGGCATAAAAATCCTGGGTTGGATATTTAAATACAGTTTAAAATAAAATGGGACTAACAATTGCTTACATCATTATCGGAATTTACAGCCTGGCGCTGCTCCTGATTTTTTTCTACAGTCTCGCGCAGCTGAATTTGTTGCTGAACTATCTCGGATACAAAAAAACACAAAAGCTGGCCCCGAAATTCAACTTATTAGATCCCAAGGAAATTCCTTCGGTTACTATTCAGCTACCCATCTATAACGAAGAATACGTAGTTGAAAGGTTGTTGGACAATATCTCAAAAATTGCCTACCCAAAAAGCAAGCTGGAAATTCAGGTGCTGGATGATTCAACAGACGATTCTGTGCATCAAACTGCTGAAAGAATTGCAGAATTGCAGGAAAAAGGTCTGGACATAAAGCATATAAGAAGAGAGAACAGACAAGGATTTAAAGCCGGAGCCCTCAAAGAAGGTCTCAAAATCGCCAAAGGTGACTTCATTGCTATTTTCGATGCCGACTTCCTTCCTGATTCGGACTGGCTTAAAAAGACGGTCGTCTATTTTAAAGATGAAGAAATTGGTGTGGTACAGACCCGATGGGGTCATATCAACCGGGATTATTCGATTCTAACCCGAATACAAGCCTTTGCCCTGGACGCGCACTTCACGCTTGAACAAGTGGGGCGTAATGCAAAGGGTCACTTCATCAATTTTAACGGTACAGCAGGTATCTGGAGAAAAGAGTGTATCCTCGACGCCGGAAACTGGGAAGGTGATACCCTAACAGAAGACCTCGATCTAAGCTACAGAGCACAATTGAAAAATTGGAAATTTAAATATCTGGAAGACGTGGAAACTCCCGCTGAACTTCCTGTAGTAATTAGCGCAGCGCGTTCTCAGCAATTTCGCTGGAATAAAGGAGGAGCTGAGAATTTCAGGAAAACCGTCCTCAATGTGATCTCGGCAAAGAACATTCCTTTTAAGACAAAGTTTCACGGGGTGATGCATTTGCTCAACAGTTCCATGTTTCTGTTTGTCTTTCTGGTTGCAGTCTTAAGTATTCCCATGCTGTATATTAAAAATACCTACGGACATTTAGATTGGATTTTTGAAGCAACCAGCTTCTTTATCGTCTCCACTATCATCCTTTTTATATGTTATTGGTTCACATACAAGAGTATACAGGGAAGCAGTATCGACCACTTTGTCGACTATATTAAGTTGTTCTTTACCTTTTTCTCCGTAGCTCTCGGATTTTCCTTGCACAATACCGTAGCGGTTCTGGAAGGACATATGGGTAAGCGCAGTGAGTTTGTGAGAACACCAAAATTCAACATCAATAACCTTACAGATAGCTGGAAGGGCAATAAATATCTGGCTACAAAACTTTCTCCAAACATGATTCTGGAGTTTGCATTGATGGTGTACTTTTTATTTGGAATGTACAGTGCCATCCCTCTAAATGATTTTGGATTATTTCCTTTTCATTTTATGCTTTTCCTAGGCTTTGGCTTTGTGTTCTTTAAGTCATTAACCTCCAAGGTATAGCAGAATTAAAATTTTAAAATTAGCCACCAATTAATTATCATTGAGGAGCCTTCATCAACCTATGAAGGCTCCTTGTTTTTTTCTCGAATTCCCCTTTTTTTTTCGGTTATTTGTAAAAACCATTAGCCTTCCCTCCCATGCCCAACGCGGTTTTGACGTATTGGAAACTCCACAAAGTTCCCATTCTTATTTCTTTACTGTGCGGCCTGTTTTATTATACTTTTGCATACCACCTTGAACGTTCAGACTTTACCCGACTTTTAGGGTTGTATCTGGCGTTGTTTTTCCTCTGCTATAAGCTTATTCAATTCGAAAAATGGAATTACAAGTTCCTCCTCTTTCTGGGTATCGCATTTCGATTAATTTTTCTTTTCAACTCTCCTAATCTATCCCAGGATTTTTACAGATTTTTTTGGGATGGACAACTGATCACCCTGGGGGTAAATCCGTATTTATACCTACCTGTTGATCTATTTGAGAGTGCCGAAATTATCATCCCTCAAGCAAAATATTTGATTGAGGGGATGGAATCTCTGAGTGCCTCCAATTTTAGCAATTATCCGCCGGTTAGTCAGATGTTGTTCGCACTATGTGTTTGGCTTGGAGGGGGAGAGATTTTGGGAAGTCTAATTGCGATAAGAGTGGTTTTACTGCTCGCCGATCTAGGAATTTTTTACTTCGGTCGGAAACTATTAAAATTCGTCAACAAATCTCCCCACCTAATCTTTTGGTACTTTCTTAATCCCCTTGTAATTATTGAGTTAGGGGGTAATCTTCACTTCGAAGGTGTCATGTTGTTTTTTCTGCTTTACTCCTTGCATCTCATCGCGAATAATAAATGGCTTCTGGCGACAGTACCCATGGCACTGTCCATTTCAGTAAAACTAATCCCATTGATGTTTTTACCGCTCTTTTTTAAATCCCTAGGTTTTAAAAAAGGATTGCTATTCAATACCTTGGTTATGCTGATCGTCATTGCCACACTTATCCCCTTTTATGACCCGGCATTTTCTGATAATTACATGGCTACACTCTCCTTGTGGTTCTCTAATTTTGAATTCAATGCCAGTATCTACAATGTGGTAAAGAGCCTTGGGGCACATATTGATCTGAAGCCATGGGAGCTCATTAAGAGCTATGGAAGACTGATTCCATTACTAGTAATCCTCTGGGTTGGTTTGCTGAGTTACTTTCGAAAAAACAACTCAGTGCACATTCTGATTCAATCTATGCTCTTTATTCTGACTGTTTACTTTTTCCTGTCTCCAACGGTTCATCCATGGTACGTTATTTCCCTGCTAGTGCTTTGCCTCTTTACAGATTACCGTTTCCCTTTGGTCTGGTCGGCAGCGATTGTTTTAAGTTATTCGGCATACAGAGGCCCGGAGGCAGAAGAGTCAATGGGGTTTCTCATTATTGAATATTTATCGGTATTTGGGTTTTTCATCTACGAATTGTTTAAGCATCGGAGTTTTAAATCGCTAATTCCCAAAAATATAAGAGACAAGGAGGTTAATTCAATATAATTTGTACATTTGACTCTCATGAAAGCGAAATTTCACATTAGTACTGTAATCTCTACGCCTGTTCAGGCCCGGTATTTTGTGCCAACTCGTCGCCGCCCGTAAGGGTGTACTTCTCTCATGGAAATAGGTGAGTCCATTTCCGCATCGATCATTAAGCCATTTACACTATTCGATTAATTTTATCAGCAATGAATATTTTAATTGCTAACGAATCTCATATTAAATACGCCACGGTCATAAGTGAAACCATTTCGGAATCAGCTAAGGTGAGGGGTACAGGTATCGCCAAAAGAACGCCTGAATATATCATCAAGAGATTGGTCAACGGCAACGCGGTCATCGCCTTAGACAAGGATAAGTTTGCCGGCTTTTGCTATATCGAAGTATGGGGACATCAAAAATTTGTCGCCAACTCCGGACTCATCGTGCATCCCGATTATCGCAATCAGGGACTGGCAAAAAAGATCAAGAAAGCCATCTTTGAGTTATCGAGGGAAAAATTTCCCGAAGCGAAAATATTTGGGATTACTACCGGACTTGCGGTAATGAAGATGAACTACGAACTGGGATATAAACCGGTTACCTTTTCGGAACTCACAGATGATCCGGAATTTTGGAAAGGATGCCAAACCTGTAAGAATTTTGATATCCTTACCCGAACAGAACAAAAGATGTGTCTCTGCACAGGGATGCTGTTTGATCCCTCCAAAACAAATAATTACGAAAGCAGGAAGGTCACCAACAAAACCTTCAAGCGACTTAAGAGTATAAAGGAAAAGCTATTACTTAAAAAGAAAAAAGGTTAAGATGAACAACAAAGACCTCAATTCAAAAAAATTGGTGCTCGCCTATTCCGGCGGGCTAGATACTTCGTACTGTGCCATGCACCTGTCCCAGGATCTGGGATATGAAGTACACGCCGTAAGCGTAAATACCGGAGGGTTTTCTTCTGAGGAAATCCAGGAGATCAGAAAAAAGGCGCTCGCTCTTGGCGCTAAGTCATATACTTCCATCGATGCGGTACAGAGCTTCTATGACAAGGTCGTAAAATACCTGATTTTTGGGAACGTACTTCGCAACAATACATATCCCTTAAGTGTAAGTGCTGAACGAATCGTGCAGGCCATAGAGATTGCCCGCTACGCCAAGCAAACCGGGGCGGTGGCCATTGCTCATGGGAGCACAGGAGCCGGTAATGATCAGGTTCGCTTCGACATGATCTTTCAGATAATCGCTCCGGAGATAGAAATCATAACACCCATCCGTGACAGGCAATTATCCAGGGAAGAAGAAATCAGCTACTTACAAGAAAGAGGCGTTAATTATTCCTGGGAAAAAGCAAAATATTCTATCAACCAGGGATTATGGGGGACTTCCGTGGGTGGTGCGGAAACCCTTACATCAGATAAAGGCCTTCCATCAGAAGCCTTCCCCAGTCAACTAAAAAATGAAAAATCACAGGATATAACCCTGAGTTTTACCAAAGGGGAATTAACGGCAATAGACGGGGTGTATCAAACACCGGTTAAGAATATTGAGCAATTGGAAGAAATAGCATCTTCCTTTGCCATTGGCCGGGACGTACATGTAGGGGATACCATTATTGGAATAAAAGGTCGCGTTGGTTTTGAAGCCGCAGCCCCCTTGCTGATTATAAAGGCACATCATCTTCTGGAGAAACACACCCTCAGTAAATGGCAGCAATTTCAAAAGGAACAACTGGGTAATTTCTACGGGATGTTGTTACATGAAGGGAACTACCTCGATGAGGTTATGAGGAATATAGAGGCGTTTCTTCAAGATGCTCAGAAAAACGTCAGCGGCGATGTCTTTATCACTTTATATCCTTATCGATTTGAATTAAATGGGATCAAGTCTGAGCATGATCTTATGGCAGCCAAGTTTGGTAGCTATGGAGAAATTAACAAGGCCTGGTCTGCAGAGGATGCCAAAGGTTTTATCAAAATATTGTCTAATTCCGGCAAAATTGCCAGTCAGATAAATAAACACAATGATTAAGGCAGGCATCATAGGGGGCTCGGGATATACCGGAGGTGAACTTATCAGGTTACTACTTCATCATCCGTTGGCGACCATTGATTTTGTATTCAGTACCACCAGAGCAGGAACCCATTTATCAGAAACACATACAGATCTTCTGGGCACAACTGCACTGAAGTTTACAGATAAGGTTAACCCCGATGCAGACGTCATTTTTCTATGTCTGGGGCATGGGAATTCAACACAATTCTTACGGGATCATACTTTTTCTGAAAAGACCAAAATAATTGACCTCAGCAATGATTTCAGGCTTGGAAAACAGAATGCCTTCGAAAAAAGGAGTTTTATTTACGGCCTGCCGGAACTTCACAAAGAGAACATCAGGAATGCCAAGAACCTTGCCAATCCGGGTTGTTTTGCAACGGCCATTCAATTGGCTTTACTTCCCCTTGCCAAAGCACAAATGCTAAACCATGAAGTACATATTAATGCCACTACCGGAAGCACGGGCGCTGGGGTTAGCCTATCAAACACTACGCATTTTAGCTGGCGGGAAAACAACATGTCGCATTACAAAGCATTTACGCATCAGCATTTAGACGAGATCAATGAAAGTCTGGAATACTATCAGGCCCAAAAAGGGACGCTTAGGTTTATTCCCAACAGAGGTAATTTCACCAGGGGTATTTGGGCAACGGCCTACACTAAATTCGAAGGGAATCAGAAAGAAGCAGAAGCATTGTACAAGGATTATTACAAAGACGAACCTTTTACTCATGTCTCCGAGCAGGCGATTTCCCTTAAACCCGTTATCAACACGAATAATTGCCATTTAAACCTGCTGGTCCACGATGGGGTTCTTCTTATTGCTTCTGCGATTGACAATCTGTTGAAAGGAGCCAGTGGACAAGCAGTACAAAACATGAATCTGATGTTCGGCTTCCCGGAAGAAGAAGGATTAAATCTAAAGTCGAGCATTTTTTAAACACCTAACCAGAATTGAGACCATGAAAATAGCAGTAATAGGAGCAGGAAACCTTGGATTATCTATAGCGAAGGGGATACTTCACAGCAATGGGGCCACCACCATGTACCTTACCAAAAGGCATATTGAAGTCATAAAGGAGTACGAAAAATATGGTAATGTCACAGTTACCCAGGACAACAAATTGGCCGTTAAGGAATCGGATGTGCTCATCTTTGCTGTTCAGCCCGGACATTTTGAGACCATACTAGAGGAGGTGAAAGAATTCCTTACCGAAAAGCACGTGATCATTTCTACCATTACCGGATTTAGCATAGAGAAAATCGAATCCATCATTGGAAAAGATGCCTATATCATTCGAAGTATGCCCAATACGGCAATCTCAGTTGGGAAATCAATGACATGCCTCTGCAGTAATGATGCCGGAGCCAAACGCATTGAGCTGGCTAAGGCGATTTTTAATCGCATGGGGCATTCCATGGAGATTCCGGAGTCACAAATGCAGGCTGCCACTGTAATTTGTGCCAGTGGTATTGCCTTTTGGATGAGGCTGATCAGGGCGACCACTCAGGGGGCTATCCAATTGGGATTCGATGCCAAAGAAGCCCAGGAACTTGCCATGCACACCTGTAATGGGGCAGCTTCCCTATTGATTGAATCGGGGAATCACCCTGAGGAAGAGATAGACAGGGTAACAACGCCTATGGGCTGTACCATTGAAGGTCTGAATGAAATGGAGCATCAGGGTCTGAGTTCCTCCTTAATTCGTGGAATTGTCGCATCCTTCGAAAAAATCAGTCAGATTAGAAAAGGGTAGTATGGAATTGTTCGATGTATATCCCCTTTATAACATCACTCCGGTTTCGGCTAAGGGAGTGATTTTAAAAGATGAAAATGGCCAGGAATACCTCGATTTATACGGGGGCCACGCCGTAATTTCAATCGGCCATGGACATCCTCATTACGTCAAAAGGATAAAAAATCAGATCGATAAGATTGGTTTTTACAGTAATGCCGTCCAAAATCCCCTACAACACGAACTCACCGAAAAACTCGGGAGAATATCGGGATGTGACAACTACCATCTTTTTCTCTGTAATTCCGGAGCGGAAGCCAACGAAAATGCCTTAAAACTCGCGTCCTTTCATACCGGAAAAAGCAGAGTAATTGCCTTTAAGAACAGTTTCCACGGTCGTACATCAGCTGCTGTGGCATCAACCGATAACCCGGCCATCAATGCCCCGATAAACAAACAACAGCAGGTAACATTTTTAGCCTTTGAAGATACAGATGCCTTGAGGAGGGAATTGGCAAAAGGTGATGTATGTGCCGTTATTCTGGAAACGATTCAAGGAGTAGGCGGACTCGACGAACCCTCTTCTAATTTTTGCGTAGAAACCGCTGAGCTCTGTAAAAAATATGGTGCTGTATTGATTGCCGACGAGGTTCAATCGGGTTTCGGGAGAAGTGGAAAGTTTTTTGCTTTCCAGCATCACGA